>QHOV01000011.1 GCA_003218885.1 Verrucomicrobiota bacterium
TCAGCGCGGCTCGGTGCGCTCTTTACGTTTGAATCGGCTCCGGAGTAATCGTCTATGACCATCCAGCATCCGTCGGCTAATTTATCGCGGTAGCATTCGATGTCGCGCCGTTTACCGGCGTCGGCGTCGAGGATCAGCAGGCCAATTTCTTCTGAACCAAGCGCCTGATGAACCACGGAGATCGTTTCTGGGGCGAACGAGCGGCCCTTGATTAGCGTGACCATTTTGGACACGCGTTGTCGGGCGAGATTGCGTTCCAAGTCGCGCAAGATATTGCGCGTGCCGAGCCGCCTGTGTTTCACCCCGCCTCCGGGTTCGACCGCGATCAGCTTTTTTTGCCGGCCCGAATCGCGCATGCCGAACGCCGCGGCGATGGTCGCACCGCCAACGAACGCGCCGATCTCAAGAATCGATCCGGAGCAAATTTTCGAAAAATGATAGATTAGGATCAGCACGTCCAGATGCAGCATGGAATATTTGTCCCGGATTTTCTGAAGCGCCGAATGAATCGGCTCCTGCCGATAGTGCATCAGTGTCTGCATTAAGTTGAGGCAATCCTTGTAGCAACGCGCCTGCGGCGCGTCGGCATGCGACGTTGTTTCTGCAGAAACCGGACCCCGAAACCTTTTGGGGTGGCTGTCGGGCGCTGGACAATGTAATCCGACTACAATGAGGTCCCGCTTCACGCCGTCGAGTTGCGCGACCGCGGGAAAAAATCCCCAGCGTTCGAAGCCGAGGCGATCGAACAATTTCAAACTCGGCTCGTTGTGTCCGAAGATCAGCCCGACCAGAGCTGTTATTCCAAGCGACGGAGCGCGGGCGATTGCTTCTTCCAACAATCGTTGTCCAACGCCGCGGCGCCGGAATTTTCCATCGACATAAACGCTAATCTCGGCTGTGCCGCGATACGCACCGCGTGGCAGGAATTTTTTGAAATTGAGCCAGCCAATCAAGCGGCCGTCCGATTCCGCGACCCAGAATGGATATTCATCCGGGGAATGATCGCGGAACCACGGCAAACGCGCTTCGACCGTGGTCGGCTCAAGCTCGGCTGTCACCATGCGCGTCGGCACAGTGGCGTTGTAAATCTCAATGATCGCCGACAGATCGGCCTCAACAGCGTCGCGAAGGATCAGATTCACGGCTTCCGTTTCTTCCTCGGGCTTCGCTTAACGGCGGGTGAACTCGTCGGCGCGAGCGTCGGATTAGTCTGCGCGGTCGCGACCGGGCTAGGAACGGGAAACGCAAACGTCGGCGACGGTAGAGCAGAAGCTGACGCCGGTGCAGTTGGCGATGGGGACGGTGTCACGCTCGGAGACAGCGAAGGACTCGGCGTCGGGCTAGGAGTGGACGAAGGCGGAATGATATTTTCCCAGTGATGCAACGGCACGCTTGCGCCGCCGATCTCTTTAACCAGCGTGTCGCAGCGCGCCTGAATTTTTTCCAAATCCGGCGGGCCAAATGGCTGGTCTGCCGTGCCAGGGAAAATTACGTAGGTCACTTTGAGATCGCTCACTGGCCGATTGTAGGGCGTCGAAAGCGCGTTGATTTGTTTTGCGATGCGGAGCGACGCCTCTCCGACTTTGTCGTTTGGCCCGACGTCGCCGACCATGGCCGGATAAACCGAGTCCCCGAAAACGACAAGCGCATAGTCGCCAAGCTTAACGGGGTCGTGAGCGTGCGTAAATGCGCCCGGCACCACGATAAAAGGATCGGTCGCGCCGATGAGGAAGCTGTATTTTCTCAATGTGCCGACCTCGGCACGCAACTGCGCGATTGCATTGCGCAACTCACGCTTCCGTGCGGGAGTGGTAGTTGCGAGCGCGTATTCATCTTCTGCGCGTTTCAATCCCTCTTCGGTCGCGGCGAGATACGGGTTAGGCGCGGACGTTTTCTTTGGCCAGCGATAACTCGTGGACGGCTTGAAATTAGCGGGTGCGCCGGTACCGACAGGCATCCGATCAGCGTCTGAACCGTCAGCATCCACGTCCATGTCCGCCTGGAGCAGAAGCGCTTTGCGATGCGTTTGCGGATGCTGAAGTTGGAGAACAGTTTGGCAATCGAAAAAGTTATGCCGCGACAAAAGCAGATCGAGGCGAGCGAGGTTTTCGCGCAGCATCCTGACTTTTGCGTCGTAAAGCTGAGCGTAAAGCGGCGAACCCGAATCGGTCGATAACATCGACGCCAAGCCGGGCAATAGCGTTGGCAGTTGGGGACTTACCTTGGCCAGCTCCTCGATTGTCTTGTTCGGCGAGGGCACGCGAGCCTGTAGTCTTAGATCGAGGACGTAACTGTCCGGCTGCGTGCGTTCCGTGGCGGCATCGGCTCCTGGGATTGTCTCGACCGTGGAGTGAAGCGTGATCCCGTTGAACAGTTTGCCAGTGTCCAATTTTCCAGTGATCACCGGCGGCCGGGTTGGCGTCGGTTCCGGTGTGGGCATGGCAGGTAACTCAGTAGGCGCGACGCGTTGCAGCCGCTCGAGTGAGATCCAGCGGTAAACAATCGCAGCGAAAAGCGCGGCGAATAAGACAAGCACCAGCCGTCGCCACGTCCGAAGGCGAATTCTTCCCACGCGATTACTTTTTTACCCAGGCGACGATGACCACAATGACCCCAATTGCGCTCAGGACCGACATTATTCCAGCAGGCATGACTCTTCCGGTCTGCAGAAATCTGGGGATGAACTGCGCAGCGAGCAAAAGCGACACGATAAGCGCAGTCGCCAAGCCAACCATGCGGTGTTCGGGCAATACAAACGCAGCCACGAGCAATAGCACACCTGTGATTGAGCCGGCGATGATCGACGCCACACTGCCTGCCTTTACGTAACCGACGATGCCGCCCAGGATCGTCAAAACGCCGAAAACAATAAAATAAATTTTGGCTGCTTCCATTTGGAACGCGCTAGCACTCGTAAGCCAACTGCTGGTTTGTGTCCACTGGTGCTGTAGCCACGCGCCTGTGGCGCGTCAAGCCACCCGTGACTGCAACCCGAACCCCGAACGCTTTCGGGGTTGCTAGAACCCGCGCTGGCTCGCGTCATTGTAAAATTCGATCTGTCGTCCCCCGAGACGACGTATTACGCGCCAGCCATGGCTCTTTGCAAACTCGCTAACCTCCGCCTCGGACATTTCCTGCAGAATTCGAAGCTCAACGGGTTGGGTGACCACGTACTCGGACCCGCATGATAGCGCTTTCGCTATTTTCGCGGCGAGAGCTGCAAGTCCTTTGTGCATGTGTTGCCGGTCGAGCGATTAATCGCGCGTCTCACGCTTGGTGATTTTTCTCATCGGCAGAGGCGGCGGACGCTTTGTTTTTCGATTCAATCGCGGTCCCAGAGCGCGATGCGCCTTGCGACTCGGCGAAGGCCCGCGTGCGCTTGGCTTTTCCATATGATGTAAGTGGTTGTAGAGGCGCTTGTGTCAAACGCCTAAATGTTGCGCACTTGCCACAAGCGGCGCTACAACAATGTGGCCTCACTGGCGCAGTCGCGCCGGACGGCTAAATTCTGTAAATGTTTTCGGAAACGATCGAGCTACGCGGCCACATTATCGACTCGCTGATTTTGCCAAAGGTGCTGGATCAAATTCTAACGCACGACGCCAATTTTAAGATCATTGAGATCAATATCGGCAAAAAGCGAGCGGACCAAAGCTTTGCCCGAATTGAAGTGTCCACCGAAACAGGCGAAGCGCTGGACGAGTTGATCCTGCGTCTTCGGCAGCAGGGCGCCGAAGTGGTGGAGCGCGCAAATGCGCAACTGGCCAGCGCTCCAGCTCACGGAGTTTTTCCGGCCGATTTCTACGTGACAACGAATCAGCAAACGTTCGTGCGCTTCAAAGGAAAAGAAATCGAAGTGCGTCCCGCAATGGTCAACAGCGCAATTGCTGTTGATCGAAACAAAGGCGCTGCGAGAGCCGTTAAATTTTTCGACGTCAACAAAGGCGACGAGATTGTTGTTGGTCATCAGGGTGTGCGCGTTGTGCCGGTGCAGCGTGCGACCACGCATACCGATCTCTTTCAATTCATCAATACGATCGTTGATGCCGACGAACCAAAGTCGGCCATCATTCGCGAACTCGGTGAGGAGTTGCGTCGCGCACACGCAGCGGAAGGGAAAATCGCCGTTGTCGCCGGACCGGCGATCGTGCGGACCGGCGCGGGCGAGCATTTGGTCCGACTCATTGAAGCAGGGTATATTGATCGGCTTTTCGCCGGAAATTCGTTTGCGGCTTACGATGTCGAGCGCGCATTGTTCGGAACATCATTGGGAGTAAATCCAGATCTAGCCGTCGCGCGCGGCGGACACGAGAACCAGATGCGAGCGGTCAATACAATTCGCGCGGCTGGCGGGATCGCCAGCGCCGTTGAGAAAAAGATCCTGACCAGCGGCATCCTGTACGCCTGCGTCCGTCACAATGTAGATATCGTGCTGACTGGCTCCATTCGCGACGACGGACCGATTCCTGGTGTAACGACAGACGCGATCGAGGCCCAAAAAGTGATGCGCAAAAGGCTGGCGGACGTGACGCACGTCATATTGCTCGCGGCAATTCGGCATTCCCTCGCGGTGGCGAGCATGCTCGCGCCCACCGTGAAAACCGTGTG
>QHOV01000012.1 GCA_003218885.1 Verrucomicrobiota bacterium
GATTCCGGTCTCTTCCATCTCGATCAGGTCTCCCTCCCGACGGATCACCTTGCGTGAGCGCAGCCGGACTCGGCTCAATTCGGGGTCACTGTCCCGAAACTCTGTGCACCAGGCGTAGACATCCGGAAGAGGGGCTCGAAACCGCTTCGTCACTCGGAAGAGCACGCACGCCGAATTCGCCGGTGGCACAAAAAGGCCTCGGCGTCGGCCGCGTTTCGTCAACCACTCGCGGGCGGGGAACGAGGGCGTCGACAACGTAATCCGAACAGAAGGGGGCGTCCTCCGTCGCGAAACTGATTTGTGTATCCTCACGCTTCTACAACTCGGGCCATGTCGCCAAAACAGCGAGTGATCCTTCGGCGACGGCTCGTACCCCTGATCATCAGCGGTGCCGCGAGCGCAGCGTTGGGAATCGCGATGTCTCTCCTTCTCCTGACCGCCCCGGGAGGTCCGCTCCCCATTCAGGTCGTCGTGAGTCTCCTTTTCTTGTTGACTCTCGGCGTCTTTGGCTTCGCCAGCTCATTGTTCCTGGCGATTCCGTTCACCGTCGAGGCGGACGAGGAGGGGTTGCACTTATACCGCAGGGGTGAGCTGCGCCTCAATCTGTCATGGTCGGACGTGACCTGGATCGCGTTCGGCCACTGGTCCGTCCCCGTCGTTTTGACGTTTGCGAGGAAGACGGCGTTGTGTCTGCTCGTGAGAGGGCGCAAAGTGCGGAAAAGTATCGGGATGGATGACGTCGCGTACAAAGTCTCGGCGGACGAGGTGACGGAGTTTGCGAATGCGGTGGTGCAGATGGCCAATGCCCGGTCGATCCCAGTCTTGCCGCGCCCGCGCTTCAGATCGTTATCTTGAGATCCGACAAAAGACACGCCCGAGAAGGGAAAGGGCCCGCCCTTTTCGGGCGGGCTTGGTAGGGAACGAGGGCTTCGGCGACATAATCCGCACAGAAGGCGACCTTAGTTCCGCGCCGTCCTGGGACGCGTAGCAACCTTGTTTATTCTCTATTCTTAGTCTGGGGGGACGTTTCGTCGGGCGCCTGGTCTTCCGCGACTGCCTGTCTGAACCTTGTAACCGCCCACTCTGTTTTGCCGCCACCGGGTGTGCTGCCGAGGACGCGTCCGACGAAAAGTAAGAAAAGCAGAACCATTGTGACGACGAGCACTGCGCCGAAGACCTGGCCCTGAGGAGAACTCACCCAATTCAGAAAATTTTGCCAATCGCCACCCTTCAGCTGTCTCCCGGGATCCTGCGTTGACCTAGTGCCAAACCAGATAAGCAAAATGAGCAGAGCAAGTACGGTCACGACAACCGCGAGGCCGATTCCCTTCCGGTTGCCCAAGAATCTCCCCTCCGGAAGTACATATGTCAATTCGAGGATAAAAGGAAAGGGCCGGACCATCGGGCCCGGCATGGGTGAGGAACGAAGGCGACGACAAAATCCGAACAGAAAGGGACGTACGGCGTTCTTGAACCTCGCGAGGTAAAGGGCCGGGCCGAAGGGGCCCGGCTTGAGGGGACGTGTGCCACGGAACGTCGCCTTCCTTGGGGGTCGTTGTGTGCCAAAAACGTCCCGGCCTATGGGGAGAGCGCCGTCGTGCGGATTCGCCCTATACCTGTGAAATCGGCGTCAATGGACGGGTAGTTTGCCAGAACTCAAGGACGACGCCTACCGATGTCCTGTCCCACTCATGAGGGCCGGTGAACCGGTCCTCCCCTTACCCTCCTTCGCGGATCCGGTTCGAGATAGACTGGACCGGATCGAAGAGTCCCGCAAACATGAGGTGTCTCTGTTCGATTCCAATTCCGGGGTCCGCCTTCGATCTGGTGACAATCGGCCAGCCGAGTGTCCTCAAACCAAGTCGTCCTTGAGGCTAATTCCGCGCCCCAAGGGCGATGCGCCTTGTTGAACCGTGAGGCTCCCGGACGCGGTTGACCCTTCAAATTATCCTGAGCGCGGCTCCATTGCAAGCCTGTTCAATGTGGTCGATTGTTATTGGCCAAGGAGCGCCACCGCAAGAATTTCCTGATTGAGGTCCGCCCACCGCTCGTAGCGCCACACAAAGCCTCTCAACGACGATTGAAGGACCCAGGAATCGGGGATCCAAGGAAGGCCGCTCTTCGGCCAACTCTTGATCTCGTCTACCAGGGCACCTATCGCCAGTCGGACCGGGCGGCGGGACGGGGTGAGTGGGTCGATCAGGCTGAGTACCTCTGCTCCGTTCCCTGGGCCCTCCTGCATCTACTCGCTACCCGGTAACTCGATGCAAGGGCCCCGGTATCCAGTTGCCGGTCCAACCGGTGATGGCCTACGAGAGCGGACCAACGACTCGGCAATCCAAATTGGCAGAGCAATCCTGCCAACACGGCAGCGAGCAAGCGCCTCAGCGTGCAGCCCCTCGCCCTGACCATCTACAATGAAGAGAAGCAGATCCTGGGTCTTGACGCACCGATGCTGGTGGTTAACTTTTGTCGAGGGGTCGCAGCCACCCCCCTTTTCCCATCTTGACAGGGGTCCGACCGCGGTTAGTGGATAATAACGATGCGCCGATCCTTCCTTGTCGAACCACCGGGGCTCAAAGTCCAAACCGATTGCGCATGAATTGGAAGGCTATGTTTCCCTTTGATGTCAAAGGTCTCGCTTGGATGGATCCAGCGGGAACCATCGCCGGGTTACGGATGCTCAATGCGGCAGACAACGCGTCGAAGGTGCCATTCACAAGGACGTCCGGATTCGGCGACCCTCCAATTCGTAAGGAGACGTTCCCTTCCGTATTCACATTGAGCGTCACGGTCTCCGTTTCGGTTTTGAAGGCCCAAGCCTGAGGCGAGTAGCCCTGGATCCCCCCGCCGAAAATTCCGTGCAAGTTCGGTTGAGTTGGGCCTCGAGTTCGGGACGCAGTTGGTCGAGGAGATCGGCGATGTGACCCACGATTCAAACGGTAAGTGCAACGTCATTATCAACTTTGAGATTTACACGGGCCGGCAAGTGACTGGCACGAACACAAATTGATTGATGATACTAGGGATGCGGCGGCTTTCAAGACCGATCTCCGAGGAAGCACAGCGTCTTCTCGAGGACTAACTCTGAGGGTAGCAGCCCGCACACCTCGACCTCCTGGCTGAATCGAAAATCTTGCCCCTCGCGCGACGTCCCTCGGTACGTCCGCGTTTGGGTGTCCCATCGAGGCCACGATGACTCCCAAACTTGATAATGGCGCCGCAAGCCTGAACCGGGCGACTAGCATCCAACGGATCAGTAAGGCACTCCGCCATGAGAGCAGAGAACGAGAACGACCGCCCGATGCTCGGTAAGACCGAGAACGACCGCCCGATGCTTGGAAAGACCGAGAACGACCGCCCGATGCTTGGCAAACCGTTCGGATTGGAAGACGGGACATGCTACCTCGTTCGGGGGAAACAGGCCGAAACGAGCTACCTGCTCTTCCAAGCCATTGTGGAACAGGGGACTCCCGGCCTTTGCATTACGACGATGTACCCGGAGAAAGTGCGTTCGCGGTACAGTCTCGCCTCCGTTCCGGTCTGGTGGATTTCCTTCGTCCCGGGCGATCAGCACTACGCCCCAAACGCGATCGGCATCCTTGCGAAGGTGATCGAGGGCTTCGTCGACGAGAACCCAGCCGGTTGCGTCGTGCTCCTGGACGGGGTTGAATCGATCATGAACAACATCGGGTTCGACAAGGACATGCTCTTCGTCGAGCACATGAACGAGTACGTGATGTCGCGGAAAGCGATCGTCCTCTTCACCGTGGATCCGGAGTGTTTCAAGCTGTCCGAATTCGCCCGCCTCGAGAGATCCCTCAAAAAGCATCGACGAACCGCAGTTGCGTCAAGCCCTGGACAACCCGGAACACTATCCTCGAACTGGAATCCGCTAGCTGACGCGGACCCAAACATGAACGAACCGTCTCCCGGTGACGGGACGAAGTGAAGGGATACAACCTCAGCCGTCCACCTCGCCGAGGAACGCATCCTTCGCCGCCCGCAGGTGATGGATTCACCCAAGGATGCCCTTGCGCGAATCAAACGCGCCTTCGCGGGGCCCTTGATTGAGCGCGATTCGCATGGGAGAGAGCGCCGTCGTGCGGATTCGAACCGCAGACCACCCGATTAACAGTCGGGGGCTCTACCGGACTGAGCTACGACGGCCCGGGCGGCCATACAAACGAGGGACTCAAATAGTTTCTCAAGGAGGAATTGGGTCATGGTCTTTCTCATCCGAACCGGTCGTTCAGAGCTGAACCTCAATC
>QHOV01000013.1 GCA_003218885.1 Verrucomicrobiota bacterium
CGTTTGTTGTCCGGCCGAAGAAGGATGCCGGTCGGATGAAGTTTCATCCAACTTTGTGACTCGGGATCTTTAAGTCAGGCGCGGTTTCCGCCTGCGTCATCTCCGCGAGGGATAAGTAAAACGCGAGACTTGATTCTGCTCCCTGATTCTGGCTCACGCGGTCCTGATGCAAAGCGTCACGACATCCTCCCGTGCTGGAGTCGTAAAGCGATTCTCCGAGGTCATTCCGACCAAGGAACCACTCGAAACAGCGGCGCGACGCGCGCTTCCAGTAGTCGTCATGCGTAAGAGCAAAAGCCTCGAGGCAGGCCGAGATGGTAGCGTAGGCCTCCACCGGCTGTTGATCGAAACGCGCGCGTTCGCCGCCGCGCTTCCAAAAACCGTTGCAGCCGATCGGCGCGAAATGTCCGGGCTTCGCTTTTTGCGTTTCCACCAGCCAGCGGAGCGACTGTAAACCTGCCTGGAATACCTCGCCACGCGAAGTCCAATGACCACTCAGGATCATCGCATGTGAAAGCCTTGCGTTATCGTAGGTGGCGACAGGCTCGAACCATTGCCATTCCTTCGAACTGTTAGCTTGAAACAATCCGAGCAGTCGCGTGGTGAGCAGGTCACGCAGTTGATTCACCATTCGGTCGCCTGAGAAGCTGCGCAGGTATTCCTGCATCGCTAGCAGGACGAAGGCCCATGCGCGCGGAGAAGTGAACTGCTCTACCACCGGCAAACCCCGTTGGAATAAGAGCGCAGAAAGATTGCGATGACCGTCATTTCTTGATCGGCCAAGCGCCATTCCCACAGCCCAAAGCGCTCGCGCGTGACTGTCCTCCGAACCGACCTTTTCCAGCCACTCCCGGCTATGACTCATGAAATTCCGAAATCGCTTCGTTTCCTGATCAAATGCATCCCATAAGAATGAAAGATAAGTGCTGGCGAGCTGTTCAACGTCCCGTTGCGCCACACGGCTGGTCATCTCCTGAAGCAGCAGAGTCAGGATAAAGGCGCGTGCATTGTCATCGGTGCAATACCCTTCCCGGTAATTCGGCACGTTGAAAATAGCGTGCTGGAAAATTCCGGTGTTGTCGGTCATCCGAAAAAGGTGATCGAGTTTTAGCGGCGGCAATTCATAGGGACGATTTTCCAGGGTTCGAACGGCAAAGGCTTTGCGCGGCGGAACAGTTAAACGCACGCGCGCGCGCTGAAAGCTTTCCATGTAACGAGCGGCTACTACCGGCCAGATCATTTCGCGCCCGAGTTTCCATGCACGTTTTCGCATTCCCGCCATCAATGCAGGATCGGATAGAAATCGAGTTACTCCTTCGGCAATAGCATTGCTGTCGCGAAAGGGCACAAGAATGCCGCGGTCCTGCGCGAGTAACTCCTGCGCGTAGAGATAAGGAGTGGAAATCACCGCCTTACCTGCGCCGAAAGCATAAGCCAAGGTGCCGGACGTGATTTGCGCTTCGTTAAGATAAGGGGTGACGTAAATGTCGGCTGCGCCGATAAAGTCGGTTAGTTCGTCCAGCGTTACGAAGCGATTGTAAAAAATAACACTGCCGGTCACGCCTCGATCTTCAGCCAGACGCTCAAGCTTTAACCGATAAGACTCGCCTTCCCGCAAAAGAAGATTGGGATGCGTCGCGCCAAGCACAATGTAAACGACATTCGGGTGCTCCTTGAGAATTGCCGGTAACGCCTCGATTACATACTCGATACCTTTGTTAGGCGAAAGAAGTCCAAAGGTAAGCAGCATCGTCTTACCTTCCACGCCAAACTGATCCTTGTGGAAGGTCGGATCGATGAACTGCACGTCTGGCACGCCGTGTGGGATAAGGTCGATCTTCTCCGGCGAAACGCCATAGACTTCCTTCAACAACCCTCGCCCACGTTCAGCCATCACGATAAAACGATTCGAGAGCGCATTGAGCTGCTCCATCACGAATCTTTGCGGCTCGTTAGGTTCACGTAGCACAGTGTGCAGCGTTGTCACGACCGGCATGTGCACGTCGCGTAGCAAAGCTAGTAAGTGACTTCCGGCCGGCCCGCCGTAGATGCCAAACTCGTGTTGGACCGAGACGACCTCGACGTTGTTAATGTTTAAGAAATCCGCCGCGCGCCGGTATGAATCGATCTCCTTCTCATCGATCTCAAAGCGGATACGCGTCGAATAATCGTAGCCTTCAGGGCGATCGTTAACCGCTCCAACGATGCATTCGCAATTTGGGTACTCGGCTGCGACCGTCTCACAAATGTCGGTCGTAAACGTCGCTATGCCACATTGCCTGGGCATATAATCTCCCAAGAAGGCGACGCGGTTGATCGTGGTCATTGGGCAGCCTGAGTTAGTGTCTTTTCAACAATGTCAGCCTTTCTCCATCGAGGATCCTGGGACTACAAAACCACGCTGCCGCTCTCGATGACTCGTCGCGCCTAGCCTCGCGTGAAGGCGGATCAACTCTCGACTTTGCTTCGTAAATCCCGGAGTCGCGCTTGCGTGGAGTGAATTGTTTCCTGCGGCACTCGGCGCAGCCCGCCAGTCAAGCCCACCTTCGACAAAATCCAGATCAACCATTTCGTCGGATCCCACTGCCACGGCTTCACGCCGTTCCGATAGTCGTGCTGAAATTCGTGGTGATAATTGTGATAGCCTTCGCCAAACGTAAACAGCGCCATGAAAAACGAGTCGCGCGCGCTGCATCGCGTCGAATACGGCTGACGCCCGATGGTGTGGCAGGCCGAGTTAATCAGGAATGTGCCGTGTTGGAGCACGACAACTTTTGCGACGCCACCAATGAGAAAACCACCAAGGGCGCCGACCCAGCCGTCCCACGCGAACCCGGCCAGTGTTGGCAGGACGAAGCTGACCATGACGGCGAGCAGATGAATATGTCGATGCTGCCACATGACCAGCGGATCTTTCTTTAGATCGGCGACGTTATCGAAGGGCGGTTGTGGCAAGAGCTTGAACAACAGCCAGCCAATGTGGGCGTGGAAAAAACCTTTGGTGATGTCGTACGGGTCTTCGTCGTGATCGACATGTTTATGATGGCGGCGATGTTCGCTCGCCCACATGAGGACAGAATTCTCGAACGCACCGGCGCCAAAGATGAGAGTGAACAGGCGCACCGGCAGTTTGGCCCGGAAAGTCATGTGCGAAAAGAGACGGTGATAACCTAGCGTGACGCTGAAGCCCGTCGCGGCAAGCAACACTGCGAACTGGGCGAGGTGGAACCAATCAAGGCCGAAATACCACAGGTAAAGCGGCACTACCGTGAGCGTGAGAACAAATGTGCCGATCAAAAACGAACTCGTCGTCCAATTGATGCGGCTAACTGGAATACGGAAAATCAAGGGCGCGAATTTGGGTAGATCACCGGCTCACTGATATCGGGCGAGAATGACGTCCTTCTTTGTCCAGGTATGAACGCTGCCGCAATGGGCGCAGTTGAACTTTTGTGTTTTTATTTTGGCTGTCGGCCAACGATTTTCTTCGATTGTCCGTCCCGTGTCGGTCAGCTTTGACGTGGAAGGACAGCGCACGAGCAAGCTTTTGATGTTGGGACCGGTTTTTGGTTTCGGCCGTCGCGGGGGATCGAAAAGGAACCGGGTTGCCATGTCAGAGTCGATAAACGATGCGAGCTTTGCTCGTGTCGTATGGAGACATCTGCATTCTTACTCGATCACCAATTGTCAGGCGAATGAACCGCTTGCGCATCTTTCCGGAGATGTGCGCCAGAACAAGATGCTCGTTCGCAAGCGCGACGCGAAACATCGTCCCGGGAAGCACCATCGTGATGGTGCCCTCCAGTTCGATGGCTTTTTCAGAATTCATCTTGTGGTGGATTTGTAGGGCGTCTCTGTGAGACGCCGGTTTTCACGAGCCGGCGACTGGCACAGTCGCCCTACAATTTCCTAAACTTATCGCCGAAAGCCCGCAAAGCGACTCTTCTCGCCCTGAGGACGCGGACGACGCTCTTCGCGCGGACGCGCTTCGTTAACAGTTAACGCGCGGCCACTAAGTTCGTGGCCGTTGAGCGCGCTCATCGCGGCGTTGGCTTGTGCGCCATCGTTCATCGTGACGAACGCAAACCCGCGTGATTTGCCCGTGAACCGATCCATCATCAGATGGACTTCGTTGACGGTGCCGTGTTGTTCGAACAGATCCTGAAGATCGTTCTCGGTGGTCTCAAAAGAGAGATTACCTACGTACATTTTCATTGTGTTTTGAATTTTGGAAAAACTACCGACCTACAGAGCCGTTCCCGGGAATCGGGTTTCAAACCACCAATGAGCGACGCTCACCTGACGATCTACCGCGCAGTGAAGTTAACAGAGTAATCCAATAAGCGCGCACTATCGCCCGGATTAGGCGAAACACAAACGATCATTTCGCAGTGCTTTTCCCTCGTTGCCGATTTCCTCAACGCTGTCCGCGGATTCGGGAGCCGGCCAACATCGCTCACCGGCCGTTGTCCCGGTGAAACGGTAGACGCCTGAAACGTGTGCCGTGCGTCAATTGCCGATAACTATCCGGCGCTTGCTTGCGGGCCGCAGCGCGAAATCTTTGGAAAAGCGCGGCGCGGCGTTCTGAAGTTGTATGTTGCGCGTAA
>QHOV01000126.1 GCA_003218885.1 Verrucomicrobiota bacterium
GAGCATGCCGCCACCGACGTTGAGCACACCGTTTGCGCCGAACACGCCCGCTTTGAGCACATCCGCGTGAGCAGTGGCATTATTGAATGTGATCGTTCCATTTCCGTCGATGTAGGTCAGGAACTGTTGACCGGCATTATAACTGCCGCCGTTAATATTGATCGCCGCGGATGCCGCCCCATCGCTGCCATAAATCGCAACCGTCGCGTCGTTGGTGACCGTCGTCGTGCCAGAAACGTTCATGTTGATATTGGCGTTTCCACCAATCGTCCCACCGCTGCTGTTATCGATCCCAGCAAACAAAGAATTCGCAGTGATGTTTCCTGCGGTCACGTCGATCGTAGCGTTCCCGCTAATCATCCCGCCATTCAAGTTAACAATCTGAGCGAAGAGAGAGCTGGCCGTCGAAATGTTGGCCGCGCTCACATTGATCGCGGCAGCTCCGCCGATGACCCCTCCACTACTGTTGTCGATATCAAACACCGAAAAGGCAAAACTGGGATCTCCTTGGGTAGTGAGATCGCCGGTAAGGTTTAAACTGATGTTCGCGCTCCCGACGATGGTGCCGCCACCAAAGTTAAAGATCGAGACGTCCAACGCCGGACTCATGCCAATGTTAGCGGCGCTGATATGGGCATTGGCGGCGTTCACGCTGATCGCGACATCCGAGCCAATAGGTCCGCCAAAACTGTTATCAATTACGAAGTTCGCGTAACTTTGGCTTGTGAGATCACCGGTGAGATTAAAGTTGAGATTGGCGCTGCCAGTAATGCTGCCACTACTTGAATTGCCGATCGCATCATACAGGAAACCCGCGGTAGAAAGGTTGACTGCACTCACATTGATTGTGGCATTCCCACCGATTGCTCCAGGGCCGCTGGTGCCGTCGTTGAAATTGTAGATTTGGAAGAGCGCGTTGCCTTGAGCGTTCACGCTGCCAGTAGCGCCGAAGTCGATACTGGCACTGCCTCCAATGCTGCCGCCTCTGTTATCGATGTTCACAACCAACGCGTGGGAGTTCACGTTCGGGCCACTGGTAAGGTCGCCTACACTCACGTCGACCGTAGCATCTCCGCCGATGAAACCACCGGCAGATCCGGAAATATCGCTTTCGTTGCGAATTTGAAAGTACGCGGTGCTTCCGCTGGTAACAGCGTTATCGGTATTGAAATTGACAGCAGCACTTTCACCAATGCTTCCACCCGTTCCGCTCCCGCTGCCGTTGTTGAAATTGTCGATCTCCACATCAAGGACTCCGCCAACGGTGAAGCTGCCGGTGGCAATGTTGAGCATGGCGTTAGTTCCAATGGAACCAGCACCCGGCCCAGGGGCGCCACCGGCCCGCTGGTTACGGATGGCGGCAAAGAAATCGTTTCCGACCGAAATATTGGCGGCGTTGATGTTAAGAGTCGCGGCCGATCCGATGGAGCCGCCCGGCGAGCCATTGCTAAACGAGTTTTGCAAATTAGCAATCCAGAACGTCGCATAATGCCCGGTCGTGAGATTGCCGGCGAGGTTAAAATTGATCGTGGCATTGGAATCGATCAATCCGCCATTGTTGTTCTGAACTAAAACATCCAGCGAACCGGCAGACACACTTAGATTGGCCGCGCTGACCTGGAGAGTCGCATCGCCATGGATCGTCCCACCAAAGGGGCTCAAAATATTAGTGCCGCCGTCGTTCAGAAGTTCGATGTCCGCAGCATCGGCGATCATTGGGATGTCGGCTCCGGTAACCGTAACGTCGTGCGTAATGTTGAAATTCAGAAGGGCGTTACCGCTAATGGTGCCGCCTCTGTCACTAAGAAACACGCTTAGGCCCCCGCCGATCGACGCGCTATCGGCATGAAAGCCGAGAGTGGCGTCGCCACCAATGAATGACCCGCTGGTGTTACCGCCCCCGTCGTCGTAGCGAGTGGAGAGTGCGACCGAGAGACTGGCCGGATTCCCAAGAAAATCCGTCCCATTCTCCATAGTTGTGACAGCGCCGGCTATATCTACCGTGAGACTAACTGCAGAATCAATTCTGCCCCCGCCGCGATTGTTGATCGCAATACTGGCGAAGTCAGCGGTGAGGTTGCCTCCTGTTGTCAGAGAAAGGTTTCCGCCTGTGCCGATGTGGCCGGCAGGGTTGGCAGTCTCATTGTAATTCTCAACGAGCAGACTGAATTCCCCACCCGTAGAGATGCTGCCACCGGTCGCGAGCGTTATGTTGCCGCCGTTGTCGATCTGCCCGTTTGTATTGTGAACGACGACCTCGAAATCGCTCATAGCGGTAAGATCACCGCCGATGCTCACAGCAATGTTTCCGCCTGTTCCGATGTGCGCGTCCTCGTTCCTTACGCGCAAACGAGAAGAGTCAGTAGCCGAATTATTCGTGTAATCGCCTGTGACGTTGAGTGTGAGATTCGCTCCACTGGCGACTGTCGTGCCGGGCAAGACCAGTGTGTTTAGTCTCACCTTGCCATTGAGTAGGAGGGAACCGCCGATTTGCAGCGTCAGATCGTCTCCGGCGGTCGCATGAAATTCGCCGACGCTCATCGTGCCAGCGTTGGTAAGCTGAATCGATCCTTCCGCGGCAAGCTGGAGAGTCCCGATGTTGGAAATCGGGGAAGAAAGGATGAGGTTCGAGCCGGCGCCGCGCGCGTACATGACAAGCTCGTTGAGATCTTGGAACGAAACGTCCGACGTGAGATTGATCGAACCGTTAACAGTCCCCAGCGCCAGCAGGTCAAGCCCGGTGAACGTCAGTGTACCGCCCGGTGGTCCGGAGGTAATTCCATTCACACCAATTAGGGCAAGCTTCGTCACGCCGCCGTTGCTCGTGTCGATGATTGGATTGCCGCTGAGCGATAGGCTTTGGAACTTAAAGGCGGCGATCGGAAAACGGTTCGGGTCGGCAAAGAAATTATCAATACCCAGGGCAGTATCGAAGGCTGATGTGGAACCGAACGCCCACAGCGAGAAAGCACCGTCATCCGTCGGGCCGCGATAGATTTTGCCATAATCGGTCACGCCGTTCGTTGTGATCGAGGGATCGGTGGTGATAGTCGTCCCGCTCGTGATGACGTAAGGAGCAGGCGAAGTAATAACTGTTAGTGTCCCAAACTTGCTCGGGGTTGGTGGCGGAGGGGGCGGTGGCGAAACCGTCGGACTTGGCGTTCCTATTCTCTCTTCAACCACAACGGGGTTTGCGGTAGCGTTTTGATCGGTCACGTCGATCACATCGACGAAGTTCTTGGCAAGCGGTTGAGTGGTTGTCCCAGCCAACTGCTGTTCCGCGAGCTGCTGGTCCACGACCGCCAGAATCAGCGGCAAGTTGGTCAGCGGCGCAAAATCCACGATCAGCGCCGACGTCGCCAAGACCAGTTTCACATCAAATTTTTCCGGATTTGAGATGCGCCCGTTTTCCGACATCACCATCTCGCCGCCATGCACGGTCACAGCTTTTTCAGGGTGACCGAGGGGATAAATACTACCGATCCCTTCGAGCACCATAAATTTCGTGGGCGGACCCGTCGCAAGAAGGGCCGTCCCTCCCGTAACAGAAACGGTGATAGCTGTTGTGTTGGCCCTGACTGGAGCTGCTTTGGGCGGAACTTGGAGAAGAATCGCGCCCTGGGTCAACTCTGCTTGACGCGCTCCGGCCGTAAAACTGAAGATCGTGTTCGCGCCGAGCCGCGTGATAGTGAGATCCTTAAAAGTCAGTTCCGTGCGCGATTCGACTCCTGTGCGCACTGCTGAGCCGAAGATCACCTTATCATTCACCACTGCGGGACGAGGCGCGGCATGCGCTTCCAATAACCGCACGTCCTGAATTTCATATGAACTCCATTATTGTGATGTGCGAGCCGTTTCCGGGCCTGGGTCTGGCGTTGGTTGTCTCGCCGCTGGCGCCGCAGTTGTGCGACCCCGATCAACGAGCGAGACGCGTGTTCCGCCGCCGAAAATAACAAGGTTGGTGTCAATCAAAGTCTTTTTCGTTTTCTCTTGTTGCTGTTTCTGGCTTTCCGCCACGATCAACTTCTCACTGCGCAGCGCCGGCAGATCGACAATGAATCGACTGGTCTTTACAAAACGGGCTATATCGAAGTCCACGGGATCGCTGATGGCTGCGTCCGGGTTGCCCATTACCAATTGGCCTGGGCCAACCAGAACCGAATCGCCAAGATGCCCGGGCCGGTACAATCGGCCTGTGCCTTCCAACACCAGAAATTTACAAACGCCGGGGTGATATTCGATCATGGTGGTTGTCCCCGTGATCGCCGCCGCGGCGCTGCCCGCATGAATCTTCACCTCATTTGCGCTCTTCGGGGCCTGAACCAGGACCGCTCCTTCACCCAGGCTCAAATCGTGCGTCCCGTTTTTGAAGCTAAAAGCGGTGTTGGCCGCGAGCCGCACAACCGTTTCATCCGGAAAAGTCAGCTCAGCGCGTGAGGAGCTGCTCGTTCGCACGATGGTTCCTTCCTCAACAACGTCGTTAACCGACGCTGAGCGCGCGGTCGTCGTCGGATGCAGCAATTGCACGTGATTGCTTACCCGGGTGATGCGCGCTTCCTTGACTGAAGCCGCAGTCGCTTCGTTCGGAAACCGGTTCATCAGGCACGCCGTGCTGGTCACCAGAGCAAGAAGCTGAAGCTGTCGATTGATGCGCACGTTAGCTTATTGCCATAATTCCGGCGATCTTTTTGAGGCTTGGCTTTGGTAACGTCAAGCCCTTTTTATAAAATAAACTAAAAAAGTGTCCGCGCCTCAGCCGTGCAACCAATGGGCCTTGCACGGTACGCGAAACCCGAATTGTTAAACGCTGATAGTGCACCTTCACTATCTCTCTCCGGAAATTGCGGGGTGGAGTTCTAGAAAAACCTTTAAGAAGCGAAAGGTTTTCTCAACGGCGGATAGGTAGCCGCGCGCTTGCCGCTAAACGCCGAGCAGCTGACCTTGCCATGGAACCAGCAACGCCGCCGCTCGCGCACGGTCGGTCGCGATGGCCTCGAGCGTGCTACGTGGCACAATGAATGATGGCTCCAAGCCGAGCTCTTCAGCTGATTTGTCGCGCCGGCGCCGAAGCTCGTCTGCGCGCCGCACTGTCTCGGCAGTTGGCCGAGTTCCAAAGCGCCTACGCAATACCGGCCACTCCGATTCAGGCGTTGCCAGCCCGACTCCGGCGGCCTCACGAAACGCCTGACGCCGCCGGTGCGAAAAATGCTCGTAATCAGGCACGCTTCCTGAAGCAAAACTGACCGCAGCGTTCAAAAGCTTTTCATTCTGTAAGATGTGAAATGGCGGCCGATCTGCCATCTCCGCTTCTCTTTCGCGCCATTGCCAAAGTGCCCGAAGCACTGCAGCGGCACGCCCGCGAAGCGTGCCAGATCCAGGAATGCGCCAAGGCTCGTCCTGCTTGCGGACGCGCGCGACAGTTGCCTGCTCAATGGCGCGTTGACACGATTGCCGCAGCCAATCGCGGCGCTGGAGCCGATCCAGTTCGGCCTCCAGTTTTTCGGCAAGCGGCAGCAGATAATGCACATCGTTAATCGCGTATTCAGCCATTCGAGCCGGCAACGGCCGTCTTGCCCAATTCGCTTTCTGTGAACCCTTAGGAAGTTCCAAGCCAAAGTAGCGTTTCACCAGCGCAGCGAGACTAAATTCACGAATACCGAGCAGACGCGCTGCGATCATTGTGTCGAAGATCCTCTGCGCGGTGAAATTCAAGCCGCGTCGCATCATTCGCAGATCATAGTCGGCGCCGTGCAAAACAATTTCCTTCGGTTCGAGCGCCCGCCGCAGTGGCTCCAGGTCGAGTCCAGCCAGCGGATCGACAATGAAGTCGTTGCAGCTACGCCGAAAGCCTTCGGGGCTGGCCGTGGCAGGCGCACTGATCTGAAGCAGACAAAGTTTCTCCCGGTACGAATGCAGGCTGTCTGCCTCAATATCGATGGCAACGCGATAGGCAGCCTCGATCTGCTTGAGCAACTCAGCCAACCGGGCATCGGTCGCAACAAGATTGGATTGTAATGACGAATGAGGAATGACGAAATCCGAATGGCGATGAGCTCGCTTTAATGGCTGCTTCGTCATTTGTCTGCCACGCCGAAGCTCAGCAAAGGCGGTAGCATTTGGGCTTCATTCGTCATTCGTCATTCGTGCTTTGTCATTTTCAGGAAATCATTTCAATCCGCTGAGCAACAATTCCGCATTGGTTTTCGTCACGTGCAGATTATCAATCAGTTTTTCCATCGCCTCGAGAGGTGGAATGGCTGCCATCGTTTTGCGCAACATCAGCACCCGTTCCCACTCATCGGGATGATAAAGCAATTCCTCGCGTCTCGTAGCTGAAAGGAGCGGATGGATCGCCGGATAAAGCCGCTTCTCCTGCAACCCGCGATCAAGATGCAACTCCATGTTGCCGGTGCCCTTGAATTCTTCGAAAATTAACTCGTCCATTCGGCTGCCGGTCTCGGTTAAAGCAGTCGCGAGCACCGTCAGGCTGCCGCCTTCCTCGGCATTGCGCGCCGAGCCGAAAAATTTCTTGGGCTTGATGAGCGCCTTCGCTTCCACGCCGCCGGACATGATCCGTCCCCTGCCCGGTTCCAGATTATTGTATCCACGTGAAAGCCGCGTGATGCTGTCGAGCAAAACCACCACGTCATGTTTCATTTCGACAAGACGCTTGGCGCGCTCCAGCACGATCTCGGCTACCTGCACATGCCGCTGCACGCTTTCGTCAAAGTTCGAATGATAAATATGGCAATCGATTTCCCGCTCCAAATCCGTCACTTCTTCCGGCCGCTCGTCCACTAAAAGCAGGATGAGCACAATGTCCGGATGATTCACCCGGATCGCTTTCGCGATTTCCTTGAGCAGGATCGTCTTGCCCACTCGCGGTGGCGCGACGATGAGGCCACGTTGCCCGCGCCCAAGCGGCGCCAGCAAATCCACCGCGCGCGCGCTGATGGAGTTTGTCTTGGGATTTTCCAAGATAATTCTGCCTTGTGGAAACTGCGGCGTTAGCTTGTCAAAGTGCGTCGGTTCCGTCCACTCCTCGGCCGGTTGGCCTTCGATGTGTGTGACCTTATCGAGCGAGAGGAACTTTTCGCGTTGAACCGGCAATCGTACGGTCCCGGCAACTTTTTGCCCGGGCCGCAGGCGATGCTGCTCAATGAGGGCACGCGAAACGGCTACGTCCTCGGACACAGGCAAAAAGTTCAATTTGGGCCAGCGCAACATCGCAAAGGAACCGCTCACCTGGTCGAGAAAACCCTCTGCGGTAACCGTTCCGCCGCCGGCCAATGCGGCGCAGACAATATCGAGGATGTGGTGATGGCGAGAGCGAGCGGGATGCAAATACAAATCCAAATCACGCGCCAATGCTTTTAGCTTTCTTTCCGGAAACTCTTGCAGCTCATTTAAATCAAGCGAGTGCGCTGCTGTAGCTGGGGTTGTCGACCCCGGTTCCTGAATAACGTCATCGGAAGATGCTAACGTCTCTAGCTTTTCGTCCATGATTGCCTTTGCCATAATGCGACGAGAAACTGCGCCTGTTCGGCAAGCGTCGCTCGATCGCTGTTATTCCAAGCGACGTGATCTCCACGTCTGATTTTTTCCTCCAGTGGCATTTGTGAGTTGATCATCTGTTGAGCTTCGGAGGCTTTAATCGACATCCGCTCCATCAAGCGGCTTAGCTGCACCTCGTACGAACAGGCCACCACCACCACTCGGTCGCACAATGTTTCACCGCCGCTTTCATAAAGGAGTGGAATATCAGCAAAGAAAAAATCGGGAGAATTGCGATGCCTTTCCGCCTCGGCCCTCCATTGGCGGCGAATCCGCGGATGGAGGACCCGCTCAAGCGCACGTTTCCTGGTTGCGTCGCCAAATATTATCGCTCGAAGTTTCGCCCGATTCAAGGCTTCATCGCTTGAAAAGATCCCGCTCCCGAACTCGGCACGAATTTCCTGTTTCACCTCAGGAAGCTCAACGAGAGCGTGCGCCGCTTCGTCGGCATTGAAGAATTTCGCTGCGGGAAGAATCTCGCGCAGACATTCGCAAAACGTGCTTTTGCCAGTGCAAATTCCCCCGGTGATTCCGATTGCAGGCATGAACTGAACCTCACCGTGGCATAAGTCACACGCAGAAAACTGAACGTCGTGCAGTCATAAACGGGCAGAGTGTAGCGAAGACCGGCAGCTTTGCGATGCCTGAAATGCGGGTATCATGCAGAGCTTATGACGCAGCAAGTTTTGGCAGGAAAAATTGGCTTGGTGTTTGGCGTGGCGAACAAGCGCAGCATTGCCTGGGCGATCGCGAAGGCATGGGCCGGCGCGGGCGCGCACTTGATTTTTAACTACCAGGGCGAGCGATTAAAGGAAAACGTCGAGGAGCTGGTCGGGATCGGGTCGATTTGATGCTGCATTCACTGGCATTCGCGCCACGAGAGGCGTTGGAGGGCGATTTTGTGAGCACGACGCGCGAAGCGTTCCGTGTCGCACACGATATCAGCGCTTACTCGCTGGTGGCGCTCACGCGTGAAGTAGCGCCGCTGATGACCAATGGCGGAAGCATCGTGGCGATGACTTATTACGGGGCGGAAAAAGTCGTGCCGCATTACAACGTGATGGGCGTAGCCAAGGCCAGTCTCGAAGCCAGCACGCGCTATCTCGCCTACGACCTTGGTCCGAAAAAAATCCGGGTAAACTGCATTTCCGCCGGTCCTGTGCAAACGCTGGCCGCACGTGGAATCAGCGGGTTCACATCGATGTTGAAGCATTATCAGGAACGCGCACCTTTGAAACGCAGTTGCGAGCCCGCCGAGCTAGGTGCCACTGGAGTTTTCCTCGCCAGCGATGCTGCTGCAGGAATAACCGGCCAAGTCATCTACGTCGATGGCGGCTATCAGATAATGGGGATGTGATTCTCATCCTGTTCCTGAATTGTGCTAGTGCTCGTAATCGAACCAGAATCCGACGAGCAGGATTACGATCATGAGCACGAGCACGAGTTTTAGTAACAAATTGAGATATGATCGCTCGCCTCTGGCATGGATGGACGAAACGCGCGGACGCGAAAGCGTATGAGGAAATGTTGCGCAACGAAATTTTTTCGGGCATCGCGGCGCGAAACATCCAAGGGTATCATGGCGCCGAATTGTTCATCCGCGAAGATGGCGATGAAGTGGAATTCGTCACGCTGCTTCGTTTCGATTCCATGGATGCGGTGAGGGAATTTCCCGGTGCGGACGAAAGCAAGCCTGTGATTTTCCCAAAAGCCGAGGCCCTCATCACACGAATGGAGCAGGCGCGGCACTATCGCGTGGCGACCTGAGAATCGATTACCATCGCGAGCATGAGCACGAGTCTGGCCGACCAAAACCCGCACCTGCCTGAAGGTCCTCACGCAATGAGCCGGCTTCTATACAGATCTGCCGTGTTTACGGTTGCCTTGACAAACTCATCGCTATGTTACGCTGGCAACGAGGACTTCAGCGTAAAGAAGATTTTTACTTCGCCAAGTAGCCATCTCGATCTCGTTGTTGTCGCCTATCCCTCACCGCTTGGAGCGAAGAACCCTCCGATTGAAAAAATCGGTAAACTCCTCAACGGGATTTTTGTCGAAGCGACGAATCTGGCACACACGGTTTACATGCGAGAGTACCACGGCAACGGGTGGATTTTGGACCAAACGGACCATTGGATCGCTGACCGATACCTTTGGGCGGCTGACGAGTTCGGTCTGTTCGTCGCCGATGCGGAAACAAACACGATTCTTTTTAATAACGTCCTTGAGGCTTACGCTAAAAATCCTGCCGCCGACGAATGGGTCGCTATCAGATTCCGGCCAAGCGCGAGAATACAGGAATACTTGGAGGAGAAGTTCCAAGACAGTTTGTTGTTAGTTGATCCAGCGGATATGGCAGCACAAGCCTCTCGTGATCTTCCGGAAGATTCGTTGGCGCACATCAAATCGATGCGAATCGATGGAGTCGCGCTTGCTCCACCTGAGTGGGCGGCCGACGGCTCACGATTCGCCGTTCTTGTTTGGAAAAACGGAGCAGTGTCCGCAGTTCAGTACGATACTAACCTGCGAGAGACAGCGAGAACTGCGATTGATCTACAGGTTGACCGGGAGACCGCTTTATCGGTTGGCCTGAAAAAGGATTTGGCACCCGTCACCAAAAGAATCTTATCAGACCCTAGAACCTTTCAGTTAGTAACGGC
>QHOV01000127.1 GCA_003218885.1 Verrucomicrobiota bacterium
ATACGCGGATTATGCGCGTTTGAAGCGCGGAATTCCCGAGCGCGAGGTCCCGGCGTTTGTCGGGCAACAAGTCAAGCAATTGCGCGATCAATTTCATTCCGGCGACGAGCTCGAGCGGGCGGTTTTCTTCACCAAAGATCCCTACAAACCGCAGCAAAACATGGGCGCGGCTGCGCGCGGGAATTTTACCGGCTGCGCTTTTTGCCATGAAGTGAAAGCGGTCGCTAACGGCGCACCGGCAGTTACCAAACCAATCCTAATTGATCGCTGGATGCCGCAGGCAAATTTCAATCACGCCAAACATCAAGTCGATCCGGTTACGCAGAAGCCTCTCGACTGCAACATTTGCCATCGGGCGACCCAAAGCCGCGAAAGTTCAGATGTATTAATGCCGGCGAAAGCGAGTTGTACTACGTGCCACAGCCCGCAGGGCAAAATCGTTGCTGAATGCGTCACTTGTCATACCTATCATGCGCCGCCCGCCGCCCAGACGGTCGCTGAATCGATCAAGTCAGTAACAGAAATGCTTCTCGGCGTCAGATAATCTATCTGAATTCGAGATTGGACGTTGGACGTTCGGCGTTGGACGTTTTCCGCTCATGACTGCGCCGACGCAAACTCCTGCTGCTCTTGGTTACCGTATGCCCGCCGAGTGGGAACCGCACGCCGCAACCTGGTTGTCGTGGCCGCGCCGGGAAGGAATTAGTTTTCCAGATTCATTCGATCGCATTTTGCCCGCGTTGCGGGAAATGGTCGCGGCGCTGATTAGTAATGGCCAGTCCGGTCCGCCAGGTGGACGGACTCGTCCCGGGGCGAGCTCGGACCCGGTCTGCATCAATGTTTGCAATGGCGCGCATGAAGCGGAGGCACGCGAAGTTCTGCGCGGATTACCGATGGAACAAATCTCGTTTCATTCTGTTCCGACAAACGAACCATGGTGTCGCGATCACGGACCGATTTTTCTTACACGCGATCTCGATCCGAGACTCGCAATTGTTGATTGGGATTACAACGCTTGGGGGAACAAATATCCGCCATTCGATCTCGATGAAGTTGTGCCGACACGTCTCGCGCAAATCCTCAATCTCCCGGTTTTTTATCCGCGCATGATTTTGGAAGGCGGCGCGATCGATGTGAACGGCGCCGGTGCGCTGCTCACGACCGAATCATGTCTGCTTAATCCCAATCGCAATCCGAATTTGCGCCGCGAGGAAATCGAACAGCGAATCCGGGATTTTCTCGGCGTGCGCGAAATTCTCTGGCTCGGCGATGGCATTGCCGGCGACGACACGGACGGCCACATCGACGATCTCGCGCGTTTTGTCTCCGAACGGACCATCGTGGCTGTCTTTGAAGACGATCCTCACGACGAAAATTACGCGCCGCTCCAGGAGAATCTGGCGCGTTTGCGCGAGATCAAAATCGGTGGTCGCAAGATCGACATCGTCACGCTGCCGATGCCGAAGAAGATCGTGCGCGAAGGGCTACGGTTACCGGCGAGCTACGCGAACTTCTACATCGCAAATACCTACCTGCTTGTGCCCACATTCGCCGATCCTGCCGACGAGGCTGCGTTATCGATCCTGCGCGAATGCTTTCCGCATCGGCGCGTCATCGGAATCGATTGCCGCGAATTAATCTGGGGGCTAGGCACGTTTCATTGCCTGACGCAGCAACAACCAAGGGTGTGAGCTAGGCCGATTGACCTCAATCGCCTTCGGGCGGTTCGGTGAACCCGCGCCTACTTCATTCCGCCCGCGGCCCAGGTTTGTAGCCGCTCCTCAAAATTGCGTCGTGAAGATCGGGCGGATGCGTTTTGCGCGCATCGAACGTGACAATCACGCGCTCGTGCCGGAGATCGACTTTTACATCGTGCACGCCTTTAATCTTCATGAGCGGCGCACGGAGCTTTCGGACAGCCTGATGGTGATTCTCGCCTTCCGTGGCGATTTCGATGGTTTCCAGGATCGCGTGATCGGCCCGCTCCGGGAAAAACGGATCGGCTGGATCAGGATCGCTGGGTCGTGCAGGGTCCATCGTTTTTACATATCTAACGTGCGACAGCCGCGCAGCGGTCGCTTCATAGTGAGGCGGCAGGTAGGGGCGATTGACTCAATCGCCCGCAGGCGGTTCGGGTGAACCGCCCCTACCTTGTAAGACCTCGCGCGCGATTGGTTCGAGGACGCGCCAGACGTTTTCGGCAAGAATCTTTTGCCCGGCGGCGTTGGGATGAATGCCATCGGCTAAATTCAACGAGGGATCGCCTGCCACGCCCTCGAGCAAATAGGGCACCAACGCCGCTGCATTTTTGACGGCGAGCTCACCGAACATTTTGCCGAATGCCGAGACATAGTCGTCCGCCCCGTAATTGGGCAACTGCATCCCTGCGATCACAACGCGCACGTTTGGATTTCGGGCTTTCACCTTGTCGATGATCTGCTGAAGATTGTTTTGGATTTGATCGACCGGCAGGCCGCGAAAGGCATCGTTGATTCCGAGTTCCAGAATGAAGACATCGATTCTGTGTTTCAAGTGGGGAGGCAACCGTTCCAAGCCGCCTGCGGTGGTGCCGCCGGCGGCGCTCGCGTTGGTGACTTGAAAGTCCAGGCCGGCGGCGTGCAGCTTCTTCGCAAGCAACGCCGGATAGGCTTCGCTCCGTTTGAGCATGAAGCCGTCCGATAAACTGTCGCCGAAGACAAGAATGGTTTTCATTTCGGCAGCAGATGCCAGTTGCGCGAGCACGGTCGACGAGATCGCCAGGAACGCTACAATAGCGCGCTTCATTGAGAAAACGTCTAACACCCAATCCGCCTCCGCAAGGCTACGGCGCGACAAGCGCCGAACGTCCAACGCTCAATGATTCTGAGTTGAACGTTGAGCGTTGAGCGTTTTCGGTTTAACGATTCAACTCTCAAACTATTCGATCTTGCTATGTCAAACTACGCTATCAACGGTTTCGGGCGCATCGGGCGCAATGTCCTTCGCGCCATGTCACAAAAACAAGTCCAGCGCGTTCTCGCGATCAACGATCTCACTGACACGCACACCCTGGCCCATCTCCTCAAATGGGATTCGGTGCATGGCAAATTCGACGGCGAGATCGGTTACGATAAGGAAAACATCATCGTGCGTGGTCACAAAATTAGGACCTTAAAGGAGCGCGACCCGGCGAATCTCCCGTGGAAAAAACTGGAGGTTGATGTGGTGCTCGAATCGACCGGACTGTTCACCAGCCGCGAGAAAGCCGAGCTGCACTTGACCAAGGCGGGCGCAAAGCGCGTGCTCATCAGCGCGCCTGCAAAAGATCCGGACGTGACGATTTGCATCGGCGTCAACGACAACGTGTTCGACCCCGCCAAACACCAAATCGTTTCCAACGCGAGCTGCACGACGAATTGTCTCGCGCCCATGGCCAAGGTCGTGAACGACAAATTCGGCGTCGCGCGCGGGTTCATGAGCACGATCCACAGTTATACAAACGACCAGCGCATCCTTGATTTTCCGCACAAAGATTTGAGGCGAGCGCGCGCCGCGGCGATCAACATTATTCCTTCCACAACCGGCGCGGCCAAGGCGATCGGCGAAGTGATTCCAGAATTGAAAGGCAAATTGAACGGCGGCGCCTTCCGGGTGCCCACTCCGGACGGGTCGGTCATCGATTTCACCGCGGTGCTCGACAAAGACGCGACAGTTGACGCCGTCAATGCCGCATTCAAAGAAGCTGCGTCAGACAAAAGCTACAAAGGCGTCCTCGAATACAGTGACGAACCGCTTGTATCCGCGGACATCGTTGGCAATCCGCACTCCTGCATTTTCGACAGCCAGTTGACGCTCATGCTTGGTAACCGCTTTGTGAAAGTCGTGGGCTGGTACGATAACGAGTGGGGCTA
>QHOV01000063.1 GCA_003218885.1 Verrucomicrobiota bacterium
GCACTCGCAATTTTCTCGAATTTTTGACTTGCCAAAATATTTTCGCTTCGATACACCGGTATCGACTCGCTTATTCGATTAGTATCCGAATTGCCTTAACCCATGAAAAACATACGACTGTTCTTTATCAGCCTGTTTCTCACTGCCGCTGCCTCAGCCATCGCAGGTGCACCGACATATGAGGTGCAACCTTCGCCCACACCGGCGGACGAAAATCACCGCGACCTTTTTGATTACGAACTGGACTACACGTTCAGCAGTAATTTCTACGACGTTCACGGCGATTTTGGCCACGGCGATTCGATATACAATGATTTTAGCTACGCCCATCGCTTCCTCATTAAGGGGAACTGGTATTTCCGGGCAGGCGTCGAATACGAGCGCTTTGATTTCGGCGGCACCGACAACGGTCTGCCTGATCATCTCCAGACTGTGCACGCTCTATTGGCGCTGGAATATGTAGTGCATGATCATGCCGGCATGGGTATCGAGATCGATCCTGGGCCCTATTTCCAAAACGATATTAGGGGCGATACAATCGACATTCCCTGGAAAGTGTTCGTCACGTTTCCGCTTAAGAAAGATAAAATCTTCGCCGTCATCGGCGTCGGTGGCGCGATTAATCAGAGTCCGGTAGTCGCCCCCGGCGGCGGTATCATCTGGCTGTTCAGCGACCACTTGCGTCTGGAAGGCGTCGTCCCAAAACCTGCCCTGGTTTATTATCCCAACGATGATTGGGAATTTCGCATCTTCGGAAATATATTTTACGAAAGTTATCGCACCGATGATGTCATAACCCCCGAGAGAAAGTTGCAAGTCCATAACGCATGGGTTCAATACAGCGAGGATCGTGTTGGGATACAGGCGAGCTACTCCGGCTTCAAGCCGTTTGAGATCACGCTCGGCGGCGGCGTTACTGTCAGGCGCGACTTTGATTTCTTTCGAGCTGAAGCAAGCGTCAAAACGAGGCCTGCACCGTTCGTCAAGTTCGAGGTCGTAGCGAAATTCTAAGGAAAAATTTCGTCGAGCTTTCGAGCGACCGATTGCGGGCCGCGGACTTTTAGCCTGCCGGTCATATAAGCCCATGTGCCTTTGAGTTTCCCGTTTGACATGGCGACCCAGTCCTTGTCGCTGGTGATAAACGTGACGGTGGGATTATCAATCTTTCCTTTGCCCATCTTATAGGTGCCATCGTTCACGTCGATCCACCATTCGCCACCCTGCGGCCCGCTGAGCTCCCATTGATAACGTGCGTGCACGCCTTTTGCCTTGTCCGCCTTGAAACTCTGGCGCATCCCGTCGAACACCTGCTGCGGGGTCGAGGTCTCGGCGTCGCTCGATGGCGCGTTGCCCGCGCTGAGACTCACCGCAATAAGTGCAGTTGCTGCTGGCAGACAGAACCGCATCCTTTTTCTCATTATCCTTATCCCTAAATGAGGATCGTTCCTGCGAATCAAATCGGCTGTCTCACTAACGTTAAGGCACATCTAACGTAGAGTCCTGTCCAGCGCTCCAATCCGACGTGTTTCGGGCCAGCGCCACGCAACGCCCAGCACCACCAGGATCGTTCCGATGCCGCCCGCGACAACGGAAATCACCGGGCCAAACAACGCAGCGGTCAACCCTGATTCGAGCGCGCCGAATTCGTTCGATGTGCCGATGAAAATATTGTTCACAGACGAAACCCGCCCCCGCATTTCATCTGGCGTGATCAGTTGCACGATCGAGCCGCGGATGATCACGCTCACGCTGTCGAACGCGCCGACGAGAGATAACAAGCCAAGCGATAACCAAAATATTTTGGACAAACCGAAAAGAATGGTCGCGATTCCGAAACCAGTGACGCACAAGAGCAAAGTTTTGCCTGATTGTTTCATCGGCGGCAGATGCGCCACCGTTAGCGCCATCGCGAAGGCACCGACGGCCGGGGCCGCGCGCATCCAGCCGAGGCCCACTGGCCCGCAGTGCAGGATTTGATCGGCGAAGATCGGCATCAATGCCGTGATGCCGCCAAGCAGTACCGCGAATAAATCCAGGGTAATCGTTGCCAGGACCACCTTTTTGCGGAACACGAACCGGAGTCCGGCGATGAGACTTTCCCATGTGTTCCCCTGACTCCTATCTCGCGCCTGTTTGCTTCGGCGGATCGGAAGAACCAGAAGGAAAAAGGCAGATGCGAAAAGTGCATCCAGCAGATACACAAACGGGAATCCGACGTACGCGACCAGCAATCCGCTAAAGGCCGGCCCGACAACCGATCCGATTTGAAAGACGCTGTTGTTCCAGGTAACCGCGTTCGAGAACGCGTCGCGTGGGACAAGCGTTGGGAAAAATGAGCTGCGCGCCGCCCAACTGAATGTGCGCGCACATGCCCCGATAAACAGAAGGAGATAAATTAGCGGAATGGACGCATCATCGAAATGGAACATAGGATGGTGGCGCTCGAAAACGGTGGCAATGGTCGCCAGAGCGCGATTGCCTGCACGCAAAGAGGCAATCGCTGGGATCGACAGATGCTTCCAGGAAACTAGGGCGAGCGCCAGGGACGCGAGCGCGCTGAAAACCTGCGAGACCAAAATGATGCGTTTCCGACTGAATCGATCTGCCAAATGGCCAGCCGGCAGGGAAAGCGTAACCACCGGCACGGCGATGACCAGACCAACCAGACCGAGCGCAGTCGCAGAATGGGTGCGCGCGTAAATTTCCCATTCCACCGCTACGGCCAGCATGAGCCGGCCGGTGATCGAGAGCAAATTGCCAGCCGTGAACAGGCTGAAGTCCCCGAACCGGAACGCCGCGTAAGGATCATGCGGCCGGCGCTCGAATTCAATTGGTGGCGTCACCGCCGCCGGGCGCTCGCCTTCCGGCGATTCGTAGGATCTGGGGTCGATGGATCGCGGCATGTTCGAGCGCGTTCGTTCGAACACGCGCACGAGATTCTAAATTGAGCGGCCCCCGCCGCAACTTTGGTAGGGGCGATTGACCTCAATCGCCTCGGGCGGTTCAGGTGAACCGCCCCTACCAGCGTACATTCCGTTGGATAACAAGCTTGATTCTGGCGTGACCTTTTACTTGGATCGCAAATGTGCCTGCAAAAGATGATGGGGCCTCACAGAGTGGAGTGGGCGTCACTACACAAAACGGCGCGGTCGCATTCACGACTACCCACTGGAGCGTGGTTCTGGAGGCGCAAGGGCCGACTCCCGCTGCGCAAGCGGCATTGGAAAAACTATGTCGCACGTATTGGCGACCGATTTATGGCTTCGTCAGGCGACAGGGAACTGAAACAGAAAAGGCGAAAGATCTCACTCAAGGTTTTTTTGCGCTACTTCTGGAGCGCCGGGATCTGGATGCTGTCCGCAAAGAGAAAGGGCGCTTGCGTTCTTATTTGCTGACCTCGCTCAAACATTTCCTAACGAACGAGCGAAACCGCGCCACGGCGATTAAACGCGGTGAAGGCCAGTGGTTGGTTCCATTGGATCAATTACAGCAGGGCGAGCGTGGCGGTTTCGAACCGGCGGATGCCTCGACTGCTGAGCAAATTTACGAGCGCCGCTGGGCGTTGGCGTTGCTGGATCAAGTGCTGACGCGACTGGGAGACGAGTACCGGGCCGCTGGCAATGTGATTTTGTTCGAACGCTTGAAAGCGTTGCTCACCGATGAACCGGACCGCCTATCGCAGGCGCAAATTGCCGATGAACTCGGGATGACCGAGAACGCGGTCAAGCAAGCGTTCCATCGCTTGCGCGAGCGTTACCGGCAATTATTGCGCGAGGAAATCGCGCACACCGTGATGGCTCCGGGCGATATCGAAGATGAGCTGCGCCATCTAATTGCCGTATTGCGCGCGTAACCTTCGCGAAGATTTTCTGCAGTACTTATTGGGACGTTGTATCGTCCGACCGGCTAATGACGACTGCCACTAAAGTTTGCATAAAATGCGGTGCGAAAATTTTCGCTGACGCGCCGCAGGAATTTTGCAGCGCCTGTCTTTTGGAGACGGGCCTCGGTCTGCTCGCTAGCGACATTGAAGACGCGGGAGCGCCGCTGCCCCACAAGCGCCGTGCTGCGCGCCTGGGAAAAATGCTGGGTGATTTTGGCGATTACGAACTGTTGGAAGAAATCGGACGCGGCGGTCAGGGCGTAGTCTATCGCGCCCGGCAGAAAAGTCTGAATCGCACAGTCGCGCTCAAGGTTATCGGCCTCGGTCATTGGGCCACGGAAGCGCACCTGAAGCGATTCCGCCGCGAAGCGGAAGCCGCCGCCAGCCTGGAGC
>QHOV01000064.1 GCA_003218885.1 Verrucomicrobiota bacterium
TGGGTGCCGACCGCGCTGCGCGAATTTCTGAAAGTTTGCGACGAACAAGATCGACGAGAACAAGCCGCGGCAAATCACAATGGCCCACTGCATCGAGGATCCTGTTGACGGCGGGAATTTGCCGCCGCGCGCGCGATTTTACCCGGTCATGCATATCAATGGACCACGGCGCCGGCGGGGTACGATTTTTCCGATCACGGCAGCGGAGGGTGTGTCCGCTTTTCGCAGGATGTTTAGCACGTTCTCAAGATTCGCTTCGGCGACGCAAAGGAGTAATCCGCCGCTGGTCTGGGCATCGGTTAAAAGAATTCTGCGGCCGTCATTCGTATTCTTCCAATCCACGACCACCGTTGTGGCTAAAAGATTTTGACGGCTTCCTTCCGGGACGCAGCCCAGCTCAATGAGGTCTCCGATCTCCTCGCTGATCATCGGCACGGCGGCAGGATCGATATCGGCGGAGACGCGACTGGCGCGACACAACGAAACCAGATGCCCGACCAATCCGTAGCCGGTGATATCGGTGGCAGCACGGACAAGGCGAAGCTCTGCAAGTTCAGCGCCAGCGGTGTTGATCTTCGACATCAGCGCGACCACTTTTTTCCGAAGCGCGCGCGAAGCGATCTCCCGTTTGATCGCTGTCGTCGCGATGCCGGTGCCGAGCGGTTTCGTCAGCACAAGGAGATCGCCGGGGCGCGCATTTGCATTCGTGGTGACGTGCCGAGCATCGACGATCCCTGTGACGGCAAGCCCATAAATCGGTTCGGGATTACGAATGGAATGGCCGCCGATGATAACGCATCCGACCTCGGCTGCCTTGGCAAGGCCACCGCGCAAAATCGACGAAATCACTCTTGGCCGAACGAGATCGGTTGGAAATCCAACAATATTTAGTGCGGTCAACGGCCGCCCGCCCATGGCGAAAATGTCCGAAAGCGAGTTCGCCGCCGCGATCTGGCCATAAGAAAACGGGTCGTCCACGATGGGCGTGAAAAAATCAACTGTCTGCACAAGAGCGCGATGTCGATCCAGGCGATACACGCCGGCGTCGTCGAAAGTTTTCGAACTCACGAGCACGTTGCGGTCTAATAAAATTGGAAGCTGCGGCAAAACTTGTCGCAGGGCCTGTTGGCTCAATTTTGAAGCTCACCCGGCGCAGGATGAAAGCGAAGTGAGTTTACGAATCTGCTCACGCGACATCTGGTTCACCTCCTTCCGATTGCGGTTGCTGCAGCCGTCGCTCTGCGGTCGTTGCGCACGCTTCGCACAGCGAAACGGCTAGGGATTAAAAGAAATAGGCGGAGAGGATAGGAATCGAACCTACCTCGCCACTTGCGCAGCGACGGCGGTTTTGAAGACCGCGAGGGCCACCAGGCACCCTTCACTCTCCCATAAGAAGAAAACGTCGAACGTCCAACGTCCAACATCGAACACCGAATTACAAAAACCTGTGTCGAACTATTTTGCTTTCTTAATTGCTTTGACGATGGCGTCGAAATCCGGCCAGTCGCCGGTGTCGAGTTTGGAATGGAGCAGTTTGCCATTAGCGCGAATCTCGAAGGCGCCGCCACTCGAGGGAATCAGGGTGAGCGACTTGATGCGCTCGCCGAGCTCGAGAATTTTGGCCGCCAAACTGACGGCCTTCGGCGTGTAGTTTCAAACGACGCAGTATTCGATCGAGACCTCAGTCTTCACCAACAAACTCCTTTCCGCAGCGAAACTAGCGACGTGATCCGAAGCGGTCAAGCTGCGCGGTCATCCTGAGCGGAGCGAAGGACCGCACAAAGTGACGAAGCATCACGCAAACGTACGTTGTGTGATCAGTCAGCTTTTGGGAGGTCCCTCGCCGTCTCCGCGGCTCGGGATGACGCGTGGGTTACTTGGCGGCGTTGCATGGCCAAGAAACTGTAGCCGCAGCCCGCTCCACCCGGGCTGCGGCTACACTTCAGCAAATCCCGAACGCTTTCGGGGCTGTCAGTCCTGAGGCGTGAACCCTCAGAGATTCTTAGAAGGCGAAATTGAGGCCGGTGCGGAACATTCCGAAATTATTTTTCGGCCCATCAATCACGCCAAAACTCAAGTCGTTAGTCCAACCGAAGTGCCGCGCGATTCGGAATTCGAGACCGGCCCCGAATTGGCCGAGTAATTTGGTTTCGCTACCGAAGTGCTCCGTCTGGGCATGGACCGCGAACGCGTCCGGCGGCCCCTGCGTGTGAAGGACATCTCTTTCGCCGCCGCCGAAAATCGCGCCGACGCCAGCCCAGGCGTAGGGCGCAAAACGAGTGCAAGGGATTGGGTAGCGCAATGTAAATGTTCCTAAAACCGCGCCGATGGTGTAGTCGTGATTGATCCTTTCACGAGTAAAAATCGGGATCGTCGGGTCCTCGAAGATATCGAAGCCGTTTTTGCTGGCGTCCAAAGCAAATCCTTCAACGCCCACACCAAAGTAGCGGCAGAAGAAATATTTTATGTCGCCGCCGCCGCCCCAGGCGTGATCGCCACCAATGTATCTATCGTAGGTGCCGAGCACAGGATTCCCTTCACTCGTACTTTGAACCACATCTATCAGCCAAAGGTTGGGATTGTACTCTGTGTTGGTGAAAACATAGGTCTCCCAGAGATTCACATTCCATTCGAAGTCTGCGTACCATTGCGGACACGGCGCCAGCGTGACCTGTTTCATTTCTTTTCCCGACTCGCCGTCGGCGAAGGCAACGTCGGAGTAGTAACGGAACCGCGAGGACACAGGCGCTTCGGCTTCGGCGCGTTCGTTGCCGAAGAGCCAGGAAAAAACAACAAAGACATCAGCCACCGGTGAGTCGTCGGTGCAGCCGAACAAGGGCGAAACGTCAAGCCGCGTACTTGCTGTCGGCTTCCATGCTACAGTTGGGCCAATCACAAAAATGTTCTCGGGATTGCCGCGTGTGTCTTTGACAGTAAAATTTTTGTACTCCATTTCTACGCCAACTTTCAGGCGCTCGTTAGGCAATAGAATGGGAGTCATGACGCTCTGGGAGAAACCCCATTCGCGGCCACGGTCGCCGGTATTCTCTTTTTCAAAGAACCAGTTCATGGCCCACTCAAAGCGCTCGCCGAAATCCTGGGCGAGGAGCAAACGAAATTCGTACGCATCGGGAACTTTGGGCGGACCGCTCTCTTCCTCCTCTTCTCCAGCAGGGGGTGGCGGGCCTTCTTCATGGCGAATGGTGCCGACGCCGAATTTGTACTCAGCGAAAAGGGTTGGATTGAGCGGAATCTTGTTCCAGTCAGCAAGCGCCCAGCGTGCTTCCAGACTCACTGTCTCGACACCGCCACCACCGTCAAATCGTTCGAACTTCGTTTCCGCGGCGACGCCAAAACGATAAGGCAAACCCATTTCGATCTCCTGAGTGAAAAGATGATCGGGCGGCCCATGGCGGAACCCTTGGCCCTCGTAAATTTCGCCAAAGAAGAACGCCCATGGCGGCAACACGTATGCCTGCGTTGTATTGGAAAAGCGGCTGCGGGAAAGTCCCGGAGGCGCACCATACGCGCTGGGCACTTCCTCGGCCGTGACAACAATCTCCTCCTCGGTAGCAGCCTGCGCATGGATTGAACGATTGAGGGCAAGACTAACCAAGGCGATACCCGCCATGAGAAGAGTAGGGTGCGAAACACTTCGCCGGAGAAAATTAATTCTAAGCATGCGGATTCAGGTTAAGTTTGAAAAGTCGGATCCGCGCAGATCATTACAGAATTGTAATAATTGGCAAGGTGAATTTTTGGCTGTAGCCGGGATCGATGATCCCAGTAGTTTGTCGTGTCGTTGCCACGCCGGGATCGCCGATCCCGGCTATAGCACCGCCCGAAAGCTTTCAGGGCTGGTCTCACAGGCAGTATGCCTATGTTCCGACTGGTTGCTTCGGAAATTGCAGCGTGACCGTTGTGCCGTGACCAACCTGGCTCTGAATGGTGGCGGATCCGCCGTGGAGATCGACAATGGATTTTACCAGAGCCAGACCAAGACCTGCTCCATCGGAGCCGCGCGACGACTCGGCACGGTAAAATCGATCAAACACACGCGGCAAATGTTCGGGAGCTATTCCGCAGCCGGTATCGCTGACTGCGACTTCGAAATCGGCGTCGTGGTCGGAAAGCGTGATTTGAATTGAACCGTTCTCGGGAGTGAAGCGGAGCGCATTGTCGAGCAAATTTCCCACGGCGCGCTCGAATAAGTCGGGGTCGGCATAAATTTGTCCGTCGCCGATGCAACTGATTGTGACGTGACGATCGTCCGCGATCGTTTGATAAAACGCCGCAATTTTCTCCACTGCCGCGCGCGCATCGAATCGTTTTCGCGCGATCGGCTCGCGCGATGCATCCACCCGCGCGACAAAAAGCAAGTTATCCACGATTCTGGAGAGTCGTTCACATTCAGCGATGGTGGATTCCAGTGTCTCGCGATACTCGGCAGCAGTGCGCTCCCGCGTCAGAGCAACCTGTGCTTCGCCCAGCATATTGGCAACGGGCGTCCGCAGCTCGTGCGCGAGGTCGGCGGAAAATTGAGAGAGCCGCGTAAAGGAATCGTCCAGCCGCTTGAGCATATCATCGAAAGCGATGGCGAGGGGTTGAAGCTCCCTCGGCCAGTCAGCCGGGGCCACTCGCTCCTTCAGGTGAGTCGGTCCTATGCGCCCAAGCGACCGCGTCATTTCTCCGAGCGGTCGCAAGCCGCGTTTGGTGACCGTGACTGCGATGAAACCCGAGGCCAGAACACTGCCTGAGAGGACTATGATGAACAAGACTGCGAAGTTCCTTTCAACTCGCTCGTCACTTGACCGGTCCTGCGCCACCTGAAGGGTGTAAGCCTGGCCGCCAGATTCTTCATTCAACGCGACCACCGAAAACAGTTTCGCCCCTCTGCGATAATCCTTTACGTTGCGAACAGCCGACGCTGATTTTTGGGGCGACGGAAAAATCTCTGGCGGAAGCGACCGATCCATTCCGGGCGTTTCTGCGTACGTGAGACCTTGCGAATCGAGCAGCCTGATAAAATAAGCGGCTTGCTCGCCTGCGTGGCGGCCTTTCAATTCTTCGGCGAAGATATTGGGGCCGCTCTCGTGAAGGTCCGCGCTCAAAGCCGAGATCTTGTCCGCCAGAACGGCATTGTCTTCGGCGAATGCGTGTCGAACAACGAGCCAATAAAACACGCCAAGCCCGCTGGCGAGTAAGAGCGATGTCGCCACCGTGAAAAGCAAAATAAGCTGCCAGGCGATGGAGCGCCGTTCAGTGCGCTTTGAAAACATAACCAACGCCCCGGATGGTGTGTATTAGTTTGGTCTTGAACGGATCGTCCACCTTTGCGCGCAAGCGGCGCACAACGACATCGACCACGTTGGTGTCAGTTTTGAATCCGATGCCCCACACGTGTTCTGCAATCTCAGCGCGCGATACCACTTCGCCAGCCGAGCGAACCAGATGAGCGAGCAAGAGAAATTCCTTTGGCGTGAGATTTAGCGCGAGGCCAGAACGCGTTGCCTTGTGCCGTCGCATGTCGATTTCTAAATCATCGATGCGCAAATGTTCTGCTTGTCGTTGAGGAGCGCGTCGCAATACCGACCGGACACGGGCGAGCAATTCCGAAAACGCGAACGGCTTGACCAGATAATCGTCTGCGCCCAACTCGAGTCCTTTCACACGGTCGCGCACACTGTCGCGGGCAGTAAGAAAAAGAATCGGCGTGCGAACTCCATCGCGGCGGAGTTCCGCGACCACTTCCCAGCCGTCCTTGT
>QHOV01000065.1 GCA_003218885.1 Verrucomicrobiota bacterium
TCGGCGGTTTTGCGAGCTTCATCCTCCGAAACCTACCGCGCACGGTGGTGGTAAACGCGTTTGCTTTCATTGTAGTTGTTGCTCTGACATTGGGCGGAAATGCGCGAGCAGTCCTCGACGAACGTTTATCCGTTCGCTCCGCTCCCATGACTGCAGCCATGATTTGGAAGGAGTATTCTCCCGAACACTCGACAACATACAAACTCCGGCGTTCATTCCAATACGGTTTGAATTTTTATCTCCACAGAGAAATTTCGGAATGGTCGCCAGGCAAAAGCTCGCCAGTCTGGGTCTACGCTCCAGGCGGGGAGATTCAAGAATTGCGAAATCGCGGTCTTAATTGCCCGTTCAATGCCCTGCGGTACGCAGTAATAGTTTGCAAAGATTCGAGCCTACCGGGCACGCTGCCCGACCGGCGGCAGCCGCACTAGAAAGAATGACACCACACGGTTTTCGTATACCCGCTTGTCCTCGTCGCCCAGGCTCACAAAATTTCCATGCGGAATAATCACCTGTTCGCGCGGCTCCGGCGCCTTCAGGGACATCTGCCGCGTGGTCTCCGCGAGTTCCGGATCGTCCTGCGCCTCGATATAAAGTGTCGGGACGCCAGCCAGCGTACTCAATTTCTTCGATACTGGCGGGTCGTCGCGGTGTGCGTAGTTTAAGTATCCAAAGCTGAACTCCGCCGCGCGCACCATCAGGGGAAATTTGCCCAACCCGTTGCGCTCCACGCCCACCTTCACCATTTGCTTTGGCTCGTCGTACACCGAGTCCAGCACCAACGCGCGAATCCGTTTGTCGTTTTCCGCTTCGCGCAGCGCCGCATAAGCGCCCATGTTGTAGCCCCACAGTCCCATCCGCGTGGGATCCAGGTCGGGCCGCGCGGCCAGGATATCGACCGCCCCGCGCACTTCGTCCGCTTCGCGATAGCCGAGCGTGCTGATCCCTCCATTCACCCCGTGCGCCGAAAAATCAAAAATGAATACGTTGTACTGGTGGTCCTGCAACGCTGATTCCAGCGTCAGCAGTTCGCCGCGGCTGGACTCGTACCCGTGGCACAAAATAATCGTCGCTGCTCCGCGCAGCCCGGGAAAGAACCATCCTTCGTGCTTCTCAGCGCCTCCCGGCACAGTGAATTCCAGCACCTCCGGCCGCCCGGGAAAACTCGCCATGTTGATTTCTGTGCTGCTGCGCTGGGGCTTCACGATGCGATAAACGAGGAATCCCGCGATGGCCGTGGTTGCCAGCACGGCAAAAAAGACCAGGGCCAATAGCGCCGTGAGTATCTTAGTGGACCACCTGCTTGGATAACGGAGCTCGTAAAGAATCTGCATTCGTCGTCTGCGCAACTGGGCTGGCGGCGGACGCCGCTTTTTTCTACCTCATAATACTCATGCGATGATTCGCATCCTAGCACATCTTTTCCGCCCTTCCTTGAACCACTCCTTTCCTTGTGTCGCCTTCCTTACCTGCTCTGCTTTCTCTGTTTCCTTCACTTCCTTTATGATGGAATAGCGCTGCAGGGGCCGCGCCGCTTCCCCGTTATTCATGAACATCATCGATTTGCGACAGACTACGGTCCGTCAGATTGAACCGCTTCTCGAAGAGGAAGCGCGCCACTGGCGCGACGAATTGCATTGGGACTACCGCGGCGCGCTCGAACTCATCAAGCGCTTTCTGGAGGCGCACGCCCTGGCAGGATGCGTGGCCTTCGAAAACGGCGTCGCTGTCGGGTATTCGTTTTACGTCCTCGAAGATCAAAAAGGGCTCATCGGCGGGCTGTATGTCTCCTCCAAATTCCCGCAGGATTCCATCGCCCTGCGCCTTCTCGAAGAGTTGCTCGTCTCCATGCGCGCCATTCCTCACCTCACACGCATCGAAGCGCAGTTGATGCCCTTCAGCGGCCCTGTGGACACGCCGCTGCTCGGCCAGGGTTTTCACCTCTACACCCGTCAGTTCATGCTGCTGGATTTACACAAGACCCATGAAGCCAAAGCCGGAGCTTCGGCGGGCATGCGCCTCAACCGCTGGAACGATCGCTATTTCGATCCTTGCGCGAAGTTGATCTATCTCGCGTACACAAATCACGTCGATGGCGAAATCAATGATCAGTACCGAAGCCGCGCCGGCGCGCTGAAATTCCTGAAGAACATCATTCTGCTTCCCGGATGCGGCCAGTTCGTCCCGGCCGCGTCTTTCGTTCTTCATGAGCCTGGCAGTGACGAACTCGTCGCCGCGGTTCTCACCAGCGAAGTTTCCCCTGGGGTCGGCCACACCACGCAAATCTGCGTGCTGCCCGGCTACCAGGGCCATGGCCTCGGCCGCATGCTCATGCAAACTTCCGCCGAAGCGCTTCGCTCCATGAAATTCAGGGAATTAACGCTGACCGTAACCTCGGATAACCGCACTGCCGTCCAGCTCTACGAAAAACTCGGCTTCCACACCATCAAAACGTTCACCGCCGGCGTCTGGCCCCGCTGATGCAAGCACAACGAAAAGCGCCGGAGGTAAAGTCCTCCGGCGCATGTTAAAGTCGCGCCAACGAATCAGCGACTAGAAGTTCAACTTCATCCCCAGCTGCATGATTCGAGGATCGCGCGTTGAAGTTATTTGGTTAAATAGAGTGGACGCAAAGCTGGTTGATCCGCAGCAGATTGGATTGGTGTGGTTGAAGGTGTTGAAGGTTTCCCAGCGGAATTGGCCAGTAAGGCGCTCGTTGAACCTCATGTTCTTGAATAGAGAGAGATCGGTGCGCCAGAAGCCTGGGCCGCGGATCGCGCCGGGCCGCTCTGTGGTCTCCGTCGTCTGGGCCGCGGAAGGTACGGCAAAGGCCGCCGCGTTGAACCAGCCATTGGTTATGGAGTGAGGCGCGCCCGACGGCTCCCACTCGCATTCCCCCAGTTGTATAGACGACTGGACATATATAACTCGGCGCCCGCACTGTCAAGAGAATCCATTCATGCCAGCATCAGCCGCAGCGAACCGCTGCCACAAACGCATTTATCAAATCTGAATTATCCGGGCGGCTGGCCTCTCGCAGGGTCAAAAAACCCGCAAATCAAGGCGTGCTGAAATCAACGGAGTTAACGTCATGATCCCTGCCTTGCCTGACTTGGAGGATTTTCATGAGCTTTCGCGGGCCGCAGGCCCTAGGCGACACTTATGAAAAACACACCGGCAGGCATTTTGGCTAACTAGAAAGCTATGTACAGTAGGCCCGCTCGCGACGCCTACCTGCAAGCATCTCCTGATTTCTGATTGCAGATCTCTGATTACTGATTACCTTTCCTCCGCGCCGCCTCAAACTCATCGCCGGGAACCCAACCGGCCAGCGTAGGCAGCCACGCCGCTTTCGATCCGAGCACGAACGCGAATCTCGCGACCACGGCATCGCCCGTGAAATCCATATCCGGGCTGTACTCGTCGCTCGGCTGGTGATAACGATGCTCGGTAAAATCTTTCGCCTGCTCCATGCCCCATTCCGCCGGATGGCCCGCGTACTTGATCCCTTCGTTGATCGAAAACGACGGCACCCCCACGCGCGCCAGGCTGAAATGATCCGAGCGGTAATAATGTCCGGCCTCCGGGCGCGGGTCACGCCGGATTGTCAGGCCAAAATCCCGCGCCGTCGCCTGCACCACGGGATAAAACGTAGTGCGCTCTGCGCCGCTGACTTCCACTTCTTCCGGTGTCCCCAGTGGCGGCACATCGTCAAAATTTAAATCCACCATGATTTTTCCCGGCGGCACCGGCGAATGTTTTCCCAAATATTCCGACCCAAGCAATCCCTGCTCCTCCGCGGTGACGGCCGCAAAAAGAACGGATCGCGGCGCCGCCACCGGCATCGCCGCCCACACACGCGCCAGCTCAAGCAGAATTCCGCAGCCGGTGGCGTTGTCGTTCGCCCCGTTGTAAATTTTGTCGCCCGGCAAATTTGGATCGATCCCCAAATGATCGTAGTGCGCCGTGTACAATACCGCCTCCTTGCCGAGCGCGGGATCCGTTCCTTGCAGCATTGCCAAAACATTTCTCGAGACGAATGGTTTCAACTGGCTCGCTACATGCGCCTTCAATCGGATCGGCAATTGCAGCGGTTTGAAATCCTTCATTTGCGCCCGCTGGAACATTTTGTCCAGGTCCAGCCCCACCAGGCCCACAAGTTTTTTTGCCACGTCCAGTTGAATCCACGAAGCCGCTTGCAATTTCGGCGTGGCGTCTTTCTTCAAGTAGGAGCGTTCCGTGCCCCACGAATTACGCACCACGTCCCATCCATAACTCGCCAGGTCCGTGCGGTGGATGATTAGCGTGGCCACCGCGCCGCGCCGCGCCGTCTCCTCAAATTTGTACGTCCACCGGCCGTAGTATGTCAGCGCTTTGCCTTTGAAAAAATCGGGATCGTCCGAACTGGGCTCGTTCACGAAGAGCAGCGCCACTTTTCCGTGGAGATCGACAGTTTTGTAATCGTCCCAGTCGTACTCCGGCGCCTTGATGCCGTAGCCCACGAAGACGATCGGGGCGCCGATGTCGGCTGTCTCCGTCTGGTTTT
>QHOV01000066.1:0-7438 GCA_003218885.1 Verrucomicrobiota bacterium
TGACTTGTCCACTGACCACGAGAGTGACTTTATAAGTGCCAACTCCCAAGCCGTCGCAGGTGTAATGGCCGTTGGCGTCGGTCTTAACAATCTTGGAAAAATTCTTCGCTTCAATCCGGACATCGGCGCCTTTGATTGGATGGCCGTTGGGGTCTTTCACAAGTCCTTCAAGAATCGAGGTGCCAGCCCAGACGGCGAATGTTACAAACAGTAGGCCAACGAAGCTAAGAATAAGTGATTTCGGGAGCATAGTTCGCCAAATTACAGGGTTTTTGCCGACAACTCAAGGACGTGTTTTGCCTTCGAACGACAAGTTGTCACCACTCAGACGTTACTTCCGCTCCACTTTAATTTTTGCCGGACTACGCTAAAGAATGACGCGTCAGGTAACGACGCCAGCGGAAGCGTTCTCTTTGTCGACATGGATGGGCGTGCGCCCATCCAGCGTTAAAAAGACTGGATAATCGGGATCGCTCGCTTCGATGTCGATTATGGATCCTTCCGCAACAATGATTGATCGATTCGTGAGAACGTGCGGGCAAATCGGCGTGATCACGAAAACGCCGGACTCAGGATCGAGAATCGGTCCGCCAGCCGATAACGAGTAAGCCGTCGAACCGGTCGGCGTCGCAACAATTAAACCGTCGGCGTTGAACTCAGTGAGCGGTTCGCCGTTGACTCTTGTGCGCAACAGAACCAGGCGCGAAAGTTCGCCGCGGCTTAGCACCGCATCGTTCAGCGCAATCATTTTGGCCGTTCTTTTGTCGCCCAGATGAACTCGTGCCTCGAGTAGCGCCCGCTGACTAAAATTAATCCGGTCCCTCGCGATGCATTCCACCGCCTCGCGATAGGTCGAAGAACTGGCGCAGGTCAGAAAGCCGAGCGAACCGACGTTGATACCGAAGATCGGCTTGATGATCTCACCAAGTTGCCCAACCACGTGTAGAATCGTTCCGTCGCCCCCAGCTACCACGAGGAGGTCTGCTGATGCTCCCAATTCGGCCAATGAGAGCCCCGATTTCTTTCCGGCAATTTCAGCCGTTTCCTTTTCAAACAGCGTCGAAATTGAAAAATGATCGAACTCCTGGGCAATTGCGCTGATTAGCTCAGCAACGCCTGGTTTCCCCGTGTGGGCTATTAAGCCGATCGTTTTCGCATGCATGCAAAAAATTCCTGATTCCCGTCCGCTCCTGTAATAGCAGACGGGACAATTCCGGTCACCACGTGGCCCAGATGCGTCACAAAGGTAACAATCTTGTCCTGTGCGTTTCGGTGCAAGCCCGGATCGCGAATAATTCCGCCTCTCTCCACCTCCGAGCGTTGCAACTCGAACTGCGGTTTGATCAAGGCGAGAATCACTCCAGCTGGGGCTATCAAGTCGAACGCGTTCGGCAGGATTAAAGTCAGCGAAATAAAGGAAACATCAATCACACAAAGATCGACAACTTCCGGAATGTGCTCGTGCGAGAGAAACCGTGCATTGACTTTTTCGAGAACAATCACGCGTGGATCGTTGCGGAGCTTCCAATCCAATTGCCCGTGGCCAACGTCAACCGCATAAACTTTTTCGGCGCCGCGTTGCAACATGCAATCGGTAAACCCGCCGGTTGAGGCACCAATATCCAGTGCCATCTTCCTGCGTACATCGATGTGAAAATGATCGAGAGCGGCCTCCAACTTTAGCGCGCCTCGGCCGACGTATTTTCGTGTCGGCTTTATCGTGATCGCCGCGTGTTCGTCGAGAAGCTCTGATGGCTTCGGCGCAATGCGAGTGCCGACCATCACGTCGCCAGCCATTATTGCCCGTCGCGCTTGCTCGCGGCTTGCGAACAACCCTTTTCGCACAAGAAGTTGATCAAGCCGTAACTTCTTCGGCATCTTTCCTCGCAGAGGTATCGCTGCACCGCCAGACCTTGATGATCGACGCGCGGAGGGCTTCCACGGCTCTGGTTAGCTGAGCTATTGTGATGCACAAGGGCGGCATCAGAACAACTACATTCCAAATTGGTCTGGTCAGAAGGCTGTGGCGTCGTGCTTCGAGGCAAACGGCTGCGGCGATACCGGGTCGCGTGGTCTCCGGAGAGTCTTGCATCTCTACTCCAGCAATAAATCCGCACTGCCGCACTTCCTTTACTCCGGGAAGTTCTCTTAGGCCGGCAAGTGCCGAGCTCAGATGCCGGATTTTCGGCTCCAGAGCTTCCAGGACCCCGTCTTTCTCAAAAACCTCCAGACTTGCTTTGGCCGCGGCGCAACCGAGCGCATTTCCCGTGTAGCTATGGCCGTAGGCGAGCGCCTTACCCTCGGCCACCGAGCCATCGAATACGGAAAACACTTTTTCAGAGATTAAAGTAATAGCAAGCGGAAGGTAGCCTCCCGTCAAGCCTTTGCCTAAAACCATCATGTCCGGAATCACGCTCTCATGTTCACTCGCAAACATTCGGCCGGTTCGGCCAAAGCCCGTCATGACTTCATCAACGATCAACAGCGTATCGGTCCGACCGCACCATTCACGAACGACGCGCAACGTGCCAGGCGGCCAAAGGCACATCCCGGCGGCCCCTTGGATAAGCGGCTCGATCACAACGGCAGCAACCTTAGCGGTCTCGCCTGGGGCAAGCGCTTCCAGCGCCTGGATATTTGGGACTTGGATGACAGGAAAGTTCCACCGGGGCGATGCAGTGTGGAACAGCGCTGCGGCCCCCAGACTGGCTGCGCCCGCCGTATCGCCATGATAACCGCTCCGAAAAGCGATAAACTGATGCCTTCTCGAGCGCCGCATTCGCCAATACTGGTCGGCAACTCTCAAAGCAACCTCGATTCCTGTTGAGCCATCATCAGAGAAAAAAACTCTGTTCAAAGACGTGTGCGGGAAGAGTGCGACGATTGCCTGCGCGAGTTCGATGGCCGCGGGGTTCGTGAAGCCTAGAAATGAGGTGTGTGCCACACGACCCAGTTGGCGGCGGATCGCCGCGTTGATATGTGGGTGATTATGTCCGTGGATATTTGTCCAGATGGATGAATTCCCATCGATGTATTCGCGGCCTTTGCTATCGCGCAGCAACGCACCTCTGCCATCGACCAAAACCAGCGGTTCATACTCCGCAGCGCACCATTCGCGCATGTCGGTAAACGGGTGCCAAACGAACCGCTTGTCCCAATCAATCAGCTCTTCCGTATTCCACTCAGTCATAAGCGTGCAGTCATCTGCCAGAGACGCCGTGCTGCGCCGACCCCACGCCGCAGGCCGGCGTCCCTACCTCTCCATCTGATCAGCTATCAGTTTTTCCATAGAAGCAACGTCCTCGGTCGAAGCGCGCCGTCGCTGGTATTTTCGCACGAGGATTTCTTTTAACGCTAACAAGTCCTGCAACAACGGTCGCTCATAATAGGTCCAGTCAACATCGCCGGCAGTTTTCGCTTGGAACCGCCACGCGCCGCCGAACTTTGTGGCTCGCACTTCGCGTTTGCGTCCATGTTGATTTGTGTCCGTCCATATATGTTGACTCCGCATTGCGGTGAGACCTTACATTAGCCGGATTGAAAGACGTAGTTAAATTGGCGGCCTACTTCGTCGGCGTCGTTATCGTTGCAGCGCTGCTCGCTCCAATTCTTTTTTGGTCAGCCCAATCGCTTGCAGCGCACGGTCTGTTTTCCTTTTTGGCAAAGTACGATTTCGAAACGTTCTTTCATCGGTCCATCCTGATCGCGGCTGCGCTCTTGCTCTGGCCCTTTCTGCGCATCAGCCATGTACGTTGCATGGCTGACCTTGGCCTTGTACCCAATCCACGTTGGGGCCGCGATCTGTGCGCCGGCATTCTTCTCTCGGTAATTCCCCTGCTCTGCTGCGGCGCTTTGCTCGTTGCATTTCATGTTTACTCATTTCGGCACACCTATGCCTGGCCGCGCCTTGGCAAGGTGGTTGTTGCTTCAATCGCCGTTCCACTCATCGAAGAGGCGTTCTTTCGCGGCATCGTTTTGGGCGTCTTGCTTAGGACAGGTCGAAAGTACGTGGCCATCCTTGTCGTTTCCGCGGTCTTCGCAGCAGTCCATTTTTTCAAGGCACCGGAACGGACATCCGCGATCGTAACGTGGACCTCGAGCTTGAATTCGATTGCCTATTCGTTTGGACGAGTTGGGGACCCGATGATGCTGGCGTCCGCCTTTGCGACGTTATTTCTTTTCGGCTGCATTCTCGCGGTGGCGCGTGTGCATACCCATTCGTTATGGCTGCCGATTGGCTTGCACGCCGGATTGATTTTCGGGAGCGGCGCTTTCAGTTGGCTGACGCATCGGCAAATAGTCGCCTTGCCATGGCTGGGAAAGAATTTGCTTGTTGGAATTGTGCCACTGGGCGTAGCGACAATAACGTGGATAATAATGCGAACCTGGCTGAAATATGATCGCGCTTCACAAGTTTGAACCATTGGAAGCGGCCGTATCGCTTCTTTACCCGCCGGTGTGCACGATCTGCGGTGGAAACGTGCGAGCTGGCGACTATCTCTGCAATCAGTGCGAAGCGAAGGTCGTCCGCATCGTAGCGCCATTTTGCCAGAAATGCTCCGAGCCCTTCGAAGGTTCCATTACGAGCGAGTTTACCTGCGCTAACTGCGCCCATCGCACGATTTACTTCGACGCAGCGGTGTCCGCATACCGCGGTCGTGGTATCGTTCGCCAGATCATCCATGAATTTAAATACGGACGCCAAATTCACCTGCGTCACCTTCACGCTACGCGGCTACGAGAACGCGGCTTTAATCAGGCGAGCTTGCTTGCCACGTTGTTAAGCGCACAGACGTCGATTTCTTCCAAGCCGCTGCTCGAGCGCATTCGCTATACCACAACACAAACTGCGCTTGATCGGTCCGAGCGCATGGAAAATTTGCATAATGCATTCCGTTTACGAAAAAACGCAGACGTGCGAGGTTTGCGGGTGTTGTTAATCGATGATGTTCTGACAACTGGCTCCACGCTGAGCGAGTGTGCGCGGGTTTTGAAACGCGCCGGGGCGCTCTCCGTTTACGCGGCTATGGCAGCGCGGGCATAAGACTCATGGCAATCTTCAAGAAGCCAGCAATTAAAGCGGAGGGCGGCAGAAAGCGGGACATTCCGCGCGGTCTTTTTCAGAAGTGCCCCGGCTGTTCGGAAGTCGTGCCTGAAATCGAGCTCGCGCAAAATCAACGCGTCTGTCCGCGCTGCGACTATCACTTTGCACAACCCGCTAAGGAGCGGATTCAGAATCTGCTCGACCCGGACACTTTTGTGGAAATGGATGCCGATTTGAAATCGGTGGACGTGTTGCGGTTTCAAGGAATGGCTACGTATAAAGATCGGCTGAAAAAATACCGGGAGAGCACAGGCCTCCTCGACGCTGTGATTAGTGGATACGGAATTCTTGATGGCTACAAAGTCGCAATCGCGGTCATGGATTTCGGTTTCCTCGCTGCGACCATGGGATCGGTTGTTGGTGAGAAAATTACGCGCACTATTGAATATGGAACCGCGGAGCGCTGCGCGGTCGTTCTCGTCGCCGCATCCGGCGGCGCGCGCATGTACGAAGGAATGTTAAGCTTGATGCAGATGGCAAAGACAAGCGGCGCGCTGGCGCGTCACGCGCAAGAGCGGCTTCCTTACATTTCTGTTCTGACGAATCCTACGACGGCTGGAGTCATGGCAAGCTTCGCTTCACTGGGCGACGTCATTATCGCTGAGCCCAAAAGCATGATCGGTTTCGCCGGGCCGCGCGTGATCAGGGAAACCACTCATCAGGATTTGCCGGAACGATTTCAGACCGCTGAATTTCTCCAGGAACACGGCTTGATCGACATGATTGTGCACCGCAAGAAACTGCGCGAAGAAATCAGCCGATTGCTCAGTTACCTTGCTGTGACGCCGTGAAAGTGGGTTCCCGAAGGCGTTCGGGTTCTTTGGTAGGGCCGCCGCGCTGCGGCGTCCGGACATCGCAGCGCGACGTCCCCACCATTCCCGGCCGAGAGACTTCTTACAAAGAGGCGCTCGCCTGGCTCTACAGCCTCCAGCGCTTCGGTATCAAGCTTGGCCTGGAAAACATCCGGCGACTCCTTGCCGAGTTGCATGTGGATCTTCGCGGAACTCGCGTCATTCACGTGGCCGGAACAAACGGCAAAGGCTCCGTTTGCGCCATGATCGATTCGATCTGTCGCGCGCAAGGATATCGCACCGGCCTCTTCACGTCCCCTCACCTGGTAACTTTTCGAGAGCGGATTCGAGTAAATGGCGAAATGATTTCCGGGGCCGCGGTTGCCAACGGCTTGGTCGCGATTCGTAATTTGCTCGCCGATTGCGATCCGCATCCCACATTTTTCGAAGTCACGACGGCGCTCGCGCTAAAACATTTTTCCGATCCCGCAGGACGCGGAGCCAAACGTCATAGTGAGCAGCTCCCCTCATCCTCCCCTCTCCCCTCGCGTCGAGGGGAAGGGATTAAGGTGAGGGGTGGCTCGCCTAACCGCGATAAGCTCGACGTTGTCATTCTCGAGACCGGTATGGGCGGACGCCTCGATGCGACCAACGCCATTCAATCAGATGTCTCGGTGATTACATCGATCAACTTCGATCATGAAAAATGGCTGGGTGACACGCTGCCTGAGATCGCGAGTGAAAAAGCGGGAATTATGAAAGCACGCGTTCCGGTCGTTTCTGCTCCGCAGCAACCGGAAGCCGAAAAAGTCATTCGTGCGTGCGCCGCCGAGTGCGAAGCACCGCTTCAATTCGTGGCTGCGCCTTATGACGAGACCCCAATCGCTCTCGCAGGGTCCTATCAGAAGCAGAATGCTGCTCTTGCAATTGCCGCAATCCGCGAGGCGAAGATCAACCTCGATAACTCAGCTGTCGCGCGCGGACTTGCCAGGATCGACTGGCCTGCGCGTTTTCAATACTGGGATGAGCGCACAATCATTGATGGTGCGCATAATCCTGCCGCGGCACGGGGGCTGGCCAAAACATGGCGCGAAATTTTTGGTGATCAGAAGGCGACACTCGTCCTCGCAGTTCTGTCCGACAAAAACTTGCGTGGGATCTGCGAAGCGCTCGTGCCGATTGCCAATTCGGTTCTTCTTCCAAAAATCCGCAGCGAACGCGCAGCGCATCCAGAAACGTTGGCAAAGGTTCTGGCTGACATTACTCCGCCACTCCCCTACTCCATCACTCCGTCAGTCGCTGAAGCGCTCGATCGCGCGCGCGCAAAACCAAATCCAATCTTGATTACTGGCTCGCTCCATTTCGCCGGTGAAGTTCTCGTATATTTGCGCGGTGAACCTGCTGCCTTTGAAGAATGCACCCAGTAAGCCCATCGTTCACCACGAAGGACACGAAGCTCACGAAGGATTAAAATTCAACTCCGTGTTCCTTCGTGATCTTCGTGGTTGATTAATGGGTCTCGATCCGCGGAAACAACGGCACT
>QHOV01000066.1:7516-8948 GCA_003218885.1 Verrucomicrobiota bacterium
AAATCGCAATAATGCGCAACGCATCCATCAGATAAGAAAATACTGCGTCGAGTTGCTTCTCTGCCATTTCGCTTTTGCTTTTCGCGATTGTCCAAGGCGCATCTTTGTCGACCGCTTGGTTACAGAAGGTGACTAGTGCAAACACGCTGTACAATGCCGCGCTAATTTCAGAATTAGCCATCATCGCATGATAGGATTTTACCAGATCTTTAAATTGATTGCGCAAATCGCCAAGGTTCAGCGAGCCAGTTTCCATAGGCACGGCCTCCGCTGGATCGAAGATCCGAATACCAAGCGGAGCATCCTCCGACAAATCTAACGGTTCACCCCACTCTTCGACTGAGCGCTTACGGATTCTCCCGTCGCGATACTTCCACGCCATGCTCAGCGCCCGATTAAGCAAATTGCCTAGCGAGTTTGCGAGATTGGTATTGTAACGAAGGACTAATCGCTCTTCGCTAAAATCAGCATCTTGGCCCATCGCGATATCGGTCATTAAGTAATAGCGCAGGGCTTCGGCGCCGTATTTATCGGTGAGCACGAATGGATCGATGATGTTGCCAGCGCTTTTGCTCATCTTTGCGCCCCCGAGGTTCCACCAGCCGTGCACGAGAAATTTCGGGATGGTTTCGTCCGGAAAATCGAGCGCCTTCAGCATGATCAGCCAGTAAATTCCGTGCGCCGGAATCAAAATGTCTTTGCCGATGATTTGGAGTGCCGGCCACTTATCTCGAAACGAAGAAGATTGAAGGTTGAAAGTTGAAATGGCCGGTTCATAGTCGATGAAGCTGATATAGTTCGTGAGCGCGTCGAACCAGACGTACGTGACAAAATCTTTGTCGAAGGGCAGTTCAATTCCCCAATCGAGTCGCGATTTCGGACGCGAGATACAAAGGTCGCTTGAAATCTTTTCGACGGCGTTGATTAATTCGGTCTGGCGAAATGACGGCGTGACGCAGTCGGAGTGTTCCTTTAGATAACCGAGCAACCAATCTTTATACTGACCCAGTTTGAAGTAGTAATTTTCTTCCTCGCGAAACTCGACCTGTCCCCACTCCGGACCGAACTCGCCACCCGATCCGCGCTCTCTGTCGGTTAAGAATTGCTCCTGGCGGACGGAGTAATACCCGGCTTGTTTGTCCTTGTAGATTTGGCCTTGCTCGAACAATCGCTGCAAAATTTTTTGCACGACGCGCTTGTGACGTTCATTGGTCGTTTCAGCCCACCCGCTGTACTTCACGTCGAGCCTTCCCCAAAGATCGACAAACTTTTGTGTGATGCCTTTGACGAACTTCGCCGGCGATACACCTTCCTTCGCGGCCGATTGCTGGACCTTCTGACCGTGTTGATCGACGCCGGTTAGGAAAAAGACCTTGTCACCTTTGAGTCGATGATAGCGTGCGATCACATCGGCCAGCACTTTTTCGTAAGC
>QHOV01000075.1 GCA_003218885.1 Verrucomicrobiota bacterium
GACCCTAACGGGATTCGAACCCGTGTTACCGCCGTGAAAGGGCGGTGTCCTGGGCCTCTAGACGATAGGGTCACAAAAGCGCGGGCAATATCGGAATTGCTCCCCTTGGACGCAAGGCAAATTGCCTTCATAACCGCTCTTTTCCGTACTCTTACTCTTGCTCAGAGTGAAGTTCGCTAATCAGCGCCGCTGCGCGCGCGGTTGCGCCCTGGTGCTCGCTCAAAACTTCATGCGCACTCTGCACGAGTCGCTGGCGCGCTTCGCTGTCGTGAAGAAGGTCGGCGAGTGTTTGTTCAAGTGAATTGACATCCTGGACTTGGACCGCGCCCTTCTTCGAGACAAGCATGTCCGCCAGTGTGGCGAAGTTTTCCATGTGCGGGCCAAATACGACGGGTTTGCCAGCTAGAATCGGTTCCACAGGATTTTGCCCGCCATGCGCAGTCAGGCTTTTCCCAATGAAAACAACCGTCGCAATACCGTACCAGCGTTGAAGTTCACCAGTCGTGTCGAGGAGCAGGCAGTCCGCATTGAGTTCGCGATGAGTGAGTGCTTCGCTCGCCAACGCCGCGTGCAACCGCAAGGCATCCAATTGCGCGCGGATTTCGCGCAGCCGCTCGACGTGACGCGGCGCAATGAACAGGCGCAATGACGGAAATTGCTGGCGCAAGCGCAGAAAAATGTTCGCTAGAACCTCCTCTTCACCGCGATGTGTACTACCCCCAAAGAGCACGGGGCTCTCTGGCTCCAGATGATTCAAGGACACCGGAGGGGCGGTCTCTTGAATTTTCGCTACCTGGTCAAGACCGGCAGGATCGTACTTGATGCTGCCTGTCAGACGGATTCGATCTTGCGAGACACCGAGCGCCGCCCAGCGCTTGGCATCTTCTTTTTCTGGTACGCAAACCAAATCGAGAAGTCGGAACGTCGGCGCGATAAAGAATCGAAATTGCCGATATCTTCGCTCAGAGCGCGCGGACAACCGCGCGTTGACCAGCGAAAGCGGAATCCGACGCGCGTGCGCTTCGGCGGCGAGATTGGGCCAAATCTCCGCCTCAACCAGAACGATGCGCACAGGCCGAATGAAAGAAAACGCACGTCGCATAATAGGCCAGTAATCTAACGGCGTGTACATCACTTCGATCCAAGGCGGGGCGTTTTTGCGCGCCAAGGCGAATCCGGTCGTGGTCGTCGTAGTTAAAGCGCAGTGCAAATCCGGTTCGTGCGTGCGCAATGCGTTGGCTAATTTCAGCGCGACGTTTACTTCTCCCACACTCACTGCGTGCAGCCATGTCGATCTTTGCTTTGACACGCGCGCGCGCAGTGCGCGATCATAAATTCCCAGGCGTTGTCCGAATTTTTCCCGGTAACCGCCACGACGAAGCATCTTCGTGAAATAGCCCGGTAAAAAGAACAGCAGGCCAAGGGGCCAAAGCAGATTGTAGATGAAGCGGATCATTTGATTGTGGATCTGCCTTCGTCAAGGCTACGGCGGACAAGTTGCCGGTTGCGGACACCGAAATTCTTCGCGTGCTCGCGACTTGATGTCGGAGTTGCGGAGAGAAACAAGACCTCCGTGGCACCGTATGTCTTCTGCCGAACCAGGCGCCAGAGTTTCATTCCAGGAAGAGCCTCAGTGGGTTCCTTCTCCAAAACGAAAACGCCGCTCGAGTCCAGCAATCGTGGCAACGCTTCGTTGGTCAAAAGCTTCTCACTATAGCTCTCGCAGTACTTTGTCTTCTCATAGGGCGGATCGGCAAAGATGATTTGAAATGTTTTCACACCGCCAGCGTGCCGGAGAAAATCGAAAACGTTCTGCTGTCGAACACGTCCTTTTAATTTTGTCTTGGCCAGATTGCGCTCGATGATCTCGGCCGATTGCCAGTCTTCCTCGACTAACACGGCCGACGACGCGCCGCGGCTGAGCGCTTCAATTCCAAGAGCGCCGCTTCCCGCAAAAAGATCGAGGACTCGCGCGCCAGCGACCGCGTCGCCCAAGCTGGAAAAGATGGCAGCCTTGACGCGGTCCATTGTTGGTCGCACACCACGCTTGGGAACGGCCAGGCGGATCCCGCCGGCGCTGCCGGCGATCACCCTCATGGCGACGTGCTCGGCGTTGCCGTTGCAGTGGGTTGAGCCAGTGCTTCCTCCGGGGAAGCAAAGGACGATGGCACAGCGGGCATCGCCTTGCCCGCATCGCTATGCTCAGGTGTTGCGGGTGTGGCTTCTTCGATCTGTTTCTTTTTCTTCTTTGCTCGCTCCTTTTTTCCGCCGCCAAAAAAGCTGTTGATCATACTGCTGAGATCGCGACCGACCAGCCGCTCCATCAAATTTGTGCTCGGTCGACCAACAGTGCCCCCAACCTGGAAGCCGATGGCAGAATAACCCGGTTCATTGATGGGCTGGAAATTCTGGCGAATCGCTTTGAAGAGCTGGCCACGAATTCTATCGTTGATAGCAAGCTGGGAATCGAGTTTCAGCTTGCCATCGAACGCGACTGTGCCGGACGCAGTCAGGCGAATATTTGGCGAACGCAAAATCAGTTCGTCGATCGTTACCAAGCCCGGGCTCAAATGATATTTTGCTTCGGCTTGCTCCAGATGAAGCTCTTGTAGCTCTTCGATCTGGAGAATCTGCCCGAGCAACACGAGCAAGCTATATTGTTGAATTCGCCCATCACGCAGGAAAATTTCGCCGCTGCCAATGAGCGCATCCGGGTCAGCAGTTTTCCCGGAAGCCTGGAAACTTCCCTCCAACTTGCCGCTCACCGTTCCCTTGGGGCCACCGGCATTTTCGACAATCTGATCGGCCAGCACATTACGAAACTTCACGCTCGTGGTGAACGGAGAATCCTCCGCTTCCGGCTGCATGGCAAAATAGCCGTTGATCTCACCGCTTGCAGCGCGCGCAGAAATCTTGGAAAGCTCCAGCACGTCGGGCTCGTAGCGAAGCAGGGAATGCAGTTGTTCCAGAAAAAAGTGGTCCCGCAACGAAATTCTTGCCACCTTGGTGTCGCCGTGAAGCGCCAGCGCGCTGCGGATGCTGGTACGAAAATCCACCCCACTAAAGCTCGCGAGCGGCGCGCCGGCGTGATCGAGAAAACTAAAATTGCCATCCTTGACACTGACTCGCCGAACTTCCGGAGCCACAGCCAGTCTCGGTTCCGCTCTCGGTGGTTTACTGTTGACGGGGACCTGAGACACAGAGAGAGGAGTAGCTGGTGCGGCGGTGACCACAGGAGCCGCCTTCGTTTCGACAAATTCGTTTTCTCCTTGCGACTGGGAGACGCTTGCGGCCTGTTGCGCAGAAACAGCAGGCGACTGTACTTCTTCTGAGCTGGGTAATCTCCATTTTCCTTCCGCGTTCTGCGGCCAAACGACTTTGGGATTGATGAGCAAGACTTCCTTGATCACCAGCCGTCGGGAAAAAAGCGAGAGGAAACGCACGCGCAACCGAAATGTTTTCGCTTCGAGGAAATGCCTTGGGTCCGCAGAGGAAGTCTGCGCAATTGTAATGCCGCTCAGCTCGAGTCCGCCCCAAGGGGTCACGCTCATGCTGCGGATTGCCAACGGCGTGCCGAGGCGTCGGCTCAGTTCCTGCTGAATCTTTGCTTGTGCGCCCTGCGATTGCACATACAGATTCACACCGATCAAGAGAACCGCGCCGAGCGCAATCATCGCCCCCAGAACAATCAACGTGATCCGGCGCAATGTTTTCACCCCGAGACGTTACGCAGCCCGAGTTTGAAGAAAAGATCAAAGCCCTGCGTTACTTTCCCGTGTGACTGATACAGTTGTCATTCTCAATCCGGCCGCGGGCAATCCCGAAAGTATTCGGGATTGGCAGGAGCGCGTCGAATCGATCGCCCGCGGTTACCCCATCCGCGTTACGTCGCATGCGGGCGAAGCGGAAGCGCTGGCCCGGCGCGCCGTTGAAGAAGGCTTTGCACGAATCGTTGCAGCGGGCGGCGATGGAACGGTCAATCAGGTGGCAAACGGGCTGGCCGGCAGTAATGCCGCGTTGGGCCTTCTCCCTATGGGGACAGTGAACGTTTTCGCGATGGAGCTCGGCCTGCCGTCGCACAATCTGGAGCTGTGCTGGGGCATCATCGAGGCCGCAAACATGCGTTTGGTCGATCTACCGAGCGCGAATGGAAAATACTTCGTCCAGCTTGCTGGCGTTGGGCTCGACGCACAAGTCGTCAAGGAAACCAGCCTCGCGTCAAAGCGCAGTTTCGGTCCACTAAGCTATCTCATCTCCGCGGCACAGATTGCGGCGCGGCAACCACCGAAACTTTATGTTGAGTCGGAGAGCGGCTCTGTAGGCGAAGGATCGTTTGTTCTCATCGGAAACGGGCGCCTTTACGGAGGGCCTTTCCCCTTTTTCAAGCGCGCCATCATCGATGATGGCTTATTTGATGTCGTCGTGTTCAAACGGCTCGGCTATCTCGAAATCATTAAATATCTCCAAGACGTCATATTCAGCTCCGAAATCCGCGCTCCTGAAATTGAATATTTTCAGACTCGCCGCCTGCGCATAACGAGCGAGCACGATGTCCCCCTGGAGCTTGACGGCGAGCTCGCTGGCAATTGTCCGGTTGAATTCCAGATCCAGCAAAAAGCCCTTCGCGTTCTGGCGCCATCTCCGACGTCGTAGGCCAGCGCTGCGCGTTAACTGGTCTTTGCATCAAAATCGCGTGATGTTTTGCGCGATGGATGGTGGGAATCATTGGATTCGGGAGAAAGCGGCGGCATCGCTGAACCCTTCGCAGGTCGAAACCACTCTGATCCAGCTCAGCGAGCGATGGCCGCCAAACGCGTTGGCCCTTGTCAGTGTCATCGAACAATTTCCGCTGGGCGAAGCGGCCCTGCTGCATCTCCTCGCAGTCTCGAGCATTTGCGCGACGAGGTTGACGCAAAATCTCGAAATGCTTCTCTGGCTTTTCCAACCCGAAGTATGTCGCGCCTCGCGCGGGTACGCGGAAATGCTTGGCGAATTGAGCGCTCTGTCGGGCGACTCGATCGCAAAGCAAGATTTCGCGGCGCTTCGTTTCTGGAAAGGCCGCGAGGTTACGCGCGTTGCTCTTCGCGAACTTGCGAATGTCGCGCCGCTTGAAGAGACGACCGGGGAGCTCTCACAGATCGCGGAGATTTGCATCCGTCGCGTGTTCGAACATTGGAACGCCGAATTGCGACAACGCCATGGGTCGCCCACGGCGAAGTTTGCCATTCTCGCGCTCGGAAAACTCGGCGGCTGCGAGCTGAATCACAGCTCAGATGTTGATCTTCTTTTTCTTTACAGCGAGGAAGGCCAGCTCACGCCGCACATTTCCTATCACGAGTTCTTCAACCGGCTGGCAAAAAGAATCCTCGAAACATTTTCCACTCCGCATCCGGCAGGTTCACTTCTTCGGGTCGATCTGCGGCTGCGCCCAGAAGGGTCGGCCGGCCCGCTCGCCCGGTCGCTCGAAAGCATGGAAAACTATTACGCCGGTTTCGGCGAAACGTGGGAGCGCCTCGCGCTAATCAAGGCGCGAGGCATCGCCGGCAGCCGCGAGCTGGCATATGAATTCCTTCGGCAACATCAGCCTTTTATTTATCCGAAGAGCGGGACGCCCGATCTCCTCGAGGAGATCGCCAACATCAAACGCCGCATCGAACGTGACATAGTCGGATCGGACAAGCTCCATCGTGACGTCAAGCTTGGCATCGGCGGCATTCGCGAAATCGAATTCATCGTGCAGGCACTGCAACTCATCAATGGAGCGCGGCATCCGTTCCTTCAGGAACCGAGCATGCTCAAGGCGCTGCAAGCATTGCGTCAATTGAATTTTCTCCCTCACGAGGAAGTTTTGGCCCTCGATAACACGTATCGGTTTCTGCGCCGCGTCGAGCATCGTCTGCAAATCGAGGCCGAACAGCAGACCCACACTGTTCCAGAAGAGCAGGGAGCATTGGGCCGCCTCGCTCGCAGTCTCCGCTTTTCATCCGCTGAGGACTTCACCGCGGCGCTGCAAGCGAGAATGGGAGCAGTCCGTCCGATTTTTCAACGAATCATCTCCGAAACACCTGCGGAGCTGGCTAAAATTAATCTGGAAATTTTCAATGACCCAAAACGCGCGGCGAAAGCGCTGGGAGATCTTGAACGGGGCCCGGGGCGTTTCCACGTGGCGCCGCGGACCAGACAAATAGCTCGGAAGCTGCATCCGATTTTGCTGGATTGGCTGGCGAAGGCAGCGGATCCGGACGCGACTCTCAATCAATTCGTTCGTTTCGTGGAAGCTTACGGCCTGCGCAGTTTGCTCTTCGAATTGGTCGTTGCGAACCCGAAATTGCTTGAGTTGGTTGTCAAGACTTTCGATGCCAGCCGCTTCGCCGGCGACTTGTTAGTTCGCCGTCCGCAACTGCTCGAAGAAATCACGCGCGATCCAACTTTCTCCGACGCCAGATCGATGGCCGAGCATCTGCGGCGCCTCGATTCCCTGGGCGTGAGCGCGTTCCACCTCGACCCCGTCCGCGCCTACCGGCAGCGGCAAATCTTGCGCACGATGCTGCGCGATGTCGTTCATTCTGGCCGGTCGGCAACCTCGAAGAACTTCGGGCCTGAGCTTTCCGATCTAGCGGAAGCTTGCCTGCTCTTTACGATCCGCCTCCTCGCGGGCAAGCAGTTGACTGTGATTGCTCTCGGAAAATTTGGCGGACACGAGCTCAGTTATGGCGCCGATCTCGATGTTTTGTTCGTCGGCCTGGCGCACAGTAGCGAGATGAAGGCGGGCGAAGAGGTTCGGGCCGCGCAAAATTTAGTTGTCAACATGGCGCAACCGACCTCCGAAGGAAACATTTGGGTGCTCGATGCGCGGCTGCGCCCTGAAGGCGAAAAAGGCCCGCTGGTTTGCCCCCTAGAGACTTACCAAACGTATTATGAGAGTCGGGCGCAGATCTGGGAGATTCACGCGCTGACTCGCGCGCGGCCGGTCACCGGTCCGCTGGGTGCTCGATTCATCCAGATGGCGCAACATTACTGGAGAAAAGCCAGCCGGCGCCCCGATCTTTTCAAGCAAATCGACAACATGCTTGAGCGTATTCGACGCGAACGCGGCAGCGGGTCAGATTTTCTCGATTTCAAAACAGGAGTCGGCGGCATGATCGAAGGTGAATTTCTCGTGCAAGCACTGCAAATGCGCGAAAATATCTGGGAGCCGAACTGGGAGCGCGCGGTCGATCAATTGCGTGAGCGCGGAATCCTGAACAATGCCGAAGCCGCGAGAGTCAAGAAAGCTTACGGCTTGCTCCGCCGGTACGAATCAGCTTTGCGACGTTACGAGAATAAAGCTGTCTCATCCCTTCCCCGCGACCCGGACGAACAGCGAGAAGTTTCGGTTCGCCTCGGCTACGATGACTTCGAAACGTTTCGTCGCGATTATCTCGACGCGCGCGGGGGGATTCACGCGCTCTACGAACAGCACGTAAAGCCAAGGAGGGGCGATTAGCGTCGCCTCAACGCTTTAACTCCCTTAACCGGGAATGCCTTTGAGCATTTCGGTGTTCGTCGGGAATTTTTTGACGAACATTAGCAGACGTTGAATCGCTTCCTCTGGTTTGTGACCGGCCAGGCCGCGCCGGATGAGATTGATTTTCTCCAGTTCCCACGGTTGCAACAGCAGTTCTTCGCGGCGCGTTCCGGACAGGAAGATATCGATCGCCGGATAAATCCGCTGGTCGCTGATTTTTCGGTCAAGCACCATTTCCATGTTTCCGGTGCCTTTAAATTCCTGAAAGATTAGCTCGTCCATGCGGCTGCCGGTTTCAATCAGCGCGGTGGCGACAATCGTGAGAGAACCGGCCTCCTCGGTGTTCCGCGCAGCGGCGAAAATTTTCCTCGGAATTTCCATGGCGCGCGCATCGATACCACCGCTCATCGTACGGCCGCCGCCTGACATCGCATTGTTAAATGCGCGCGCTGTGCGCGTGATCGAGTCAAGCAGGATGAACACGTGCTTGCCTGCTTCGACGAGGCGTTTAGCGCGCTCGATGGCCAGTTGCGAAATGCGCGTGTGACTTTTGATGTCGGCATCATTAGAGCTCGCCATCAGTTCTGCTGTCGGGTGCGAACGACGGAAATCGGTTACCTCTTCCGGGCGTTCGTCGACAAGTAGAATGATCAGGATTACCTCCGGATGATTTTTTGCGACCGCTTCGGCGATATGATGCAGCAGCGTTGTCTTGCCTGTGCGCGGTGGCGCGACAATCAAACCGCGCTGGCCCATCCCCAGCGGCGTCATCAAGTCCATGATCCGCGTCGTGTAACGGTCCGGCACCGTCTCGAGCTTGATCCGTTTGTTCGGGTTGATGGTGGTCAATTCCTCAAATGGACGGAGCCCTTGATATTTCGTCGGCTCCTGGCCATTGATCGTGAACAGCTTGACCAATTGCGGGCCACGGCTGCCGCGCCGGGTTTCACCGTAAATCCACATTCCATCGCGCAAGGCGAAACGCCGCACAATTTCGGGCGTGACAAAAATGTCCTGCGGCGTCTGCACAAAGTTGCGTTTCGGATCGCGCAGGAACCCGAAGCCTTTGCCCGAGATCTCGATGATGCCTTCGCCAAATTCCGGCTCAGCCTGAACTTGTTCACCACTTTCGATAACGGCCTCAGCGCCCTCGCGTGGCTGTCGATCAAGGGTCTCGACATCAGTAGCCGCGCCCGCAGGATCGGCATTGATTGACGAAGAATTTGGCGACTCCCCGGAATCATCGCGCCTGAACCGGTCGCCCCGATCCCGGTAACGTTTTCGCGGAAAACGACGGCGCGGGCGATGGTGGCGTTGTTCCGGCAAAGCGGACTCTGTCGGCACAGGTTGGGTTTCGTTTTCTTCGTTCATAAGCTAAAATTCTTCGCTGCGGCGTGGCACCGCCTTAACACGTTTCTTGCAAGGAATACTTTTTCAGGCCGGCAACCTGGCCAGCAATTCGTCGGGAATTTCTAGATTTGAATAGACGTTTTGCACGTCGTCGTCGTCCTCAAGCGCATCACATAAGCGGAGCACCTGACGCGCCGCGGCCTCGTCGGGCACCGGAACAGTCGTATCGGGAATGAATGTAAACTTTTGCCCATCGGTCGTTACGCCCTCGTTTCTGAGCGCCTCAGCTACCGCGTATAGCTGATCGTGGGAAGTGATAATAACATACTGATCCTCCTCGGTTGTCAACTCTTCCGCGCCGGCTTCCAGGGCGATTTCGAGCAGCCGATCCTCGTCAATGCTCGACCGCGGAACGGTGATTTGGCCTTTCCGGTGGAACATGTACGAAACGCTCCCGCTCGATGCGAGGTTGCCATTGTTCTGGGTGAAAATTCTGCGAATCTCCGCCCCGGTGCGGTTCCTGTTATCGGTCGCAGTTTCAACAATAATCGCCACGCCGCCGGGCGCGTAACCCTCATAAACGATCTCGTCGAATTGTTGCCCGTCCCTGCCCTCGCCCGTGCCGCGTTTGATCGCGCGCTCAATGTTATCGTTCGGCATGCTTTGCGCCCGTGCAGCCTGGATCGCGCTGCGCAAACGCGGGTTGCCATTCGGATCGCCACCGCCGGCCTTTGCCGCGATGGTAATTTCCTTCGATAATTTGCTGAAGATCTTGCCGCGTTTCGCGTCGATCGCGCCCTTAAACCGCTTGACCTTCGACCACTTACTATGTCCCGCCATACGTGCGGATTTTATGCAATTGCTGATTGAACTGTGCGAATTTCCGAACAACACCATTCGCCAAGAGAATGGCTAGCGAGAAGGGGAAACTAACGCGCAATATTCAATCGCAATAAGAGCCGTTTGTCAACATCTCGCGAAGCGTTTGTTGGTAAGCGAAATAATCTTCAAATGAAACTTCTTGTTGCCGGCATCCTCGGTGGAATCGTCATGTTTATCTGGACGTCGATTGCCCATATGGCGCTGCCTCTGGGCGAAGCTGGCATTGGCGAAATTCCAAACGAGTCTGCCGTCCTAAGCTCGATGCAAAGCACCATCGGCGAGCAGAGCGGCCTTTATGTTTTCCCGGCCCTGGCGTTGGCAAAAACGCAACTCGACGGGAAAAGAACGACGCGATGAAACACATGGTGGAAAAAATGGCGGCCAACCCTTCGGGAATTCTCATGTATCACGCGCCCGGCCGGCCGTTCACGTTTGGCAAATGGCTCGGCATCGAATTTGGCACCGAACTGTTCGAAGCCATCCTGGTCGTGTTCCTTTTGGCCCAAACGCGCATCACCACCTTTGCCGGCCGGGTCGGTTTTGTGCTCGTTGCCGGAATTCTGGCTGCCATCACGACGAACGTTTCCTACTGGAACTGGTACGGGTTTCCGTCTGCTTACACCGCTGGCTACATGTTCATTCAGATTGTCGGTTTCTTTCTTGTGGGCATTGTTGCTGCGCTGGTCTTGCCAAGGCGCGCTCCGACTGACGCGATTCGTTAAGGTTTCGCACGAAGTTCCCGCACCGTCAGTCCCGGCCGTCCATTCACGTTTCCGTACGTTGCCTCAGCTTCCCCATCGCTGTGTTTGAAGCGCCGTTCCTTCGCCGTATTGTCCGGTGTCCACGTACCACCGGCGGCGTTTGCCTTCAAGAATCTCGCGATCTCTTTCTCGGAAAGATCGATTCCCTTCACGTTGAAATACGTTTCCGAAACACTTCGACCATTGCGAAAGATCACCAGGTAGAGATATCGATCCTTGTGGTAAAGGACGCTTACTGTTTCATCATCACGCAGGCGTCGCTCCATTATTGCGCCATACGAATCTTCAATCTTGTCGCTGCGGTCGCCCAAATTCGCCCAGACGCAGGTCAGGGTTGCGAGTGTCGCGAGAACGACGGCGCTGAATTGCTTCACACTGTTTCAGTCGGACAATTCACAGAAATCTGCAACCGCGCTCACGCAATCCTCAACCAAAAACGCCGCATCGTGCTAGTGTTCCCGGCTACAACATGAGCCGCAACATCGACACGCGAGAATTTTCCATCAGCGATTACGACGGGGCGCTTCATGTCTGGCAACGCGTCGAAGGTGTGGAGATCGCCGAGGGGGACGACAGGGAAGGCGTCGCTCGATTTCTCGTGCGGAACCCAGGGCTGAGCAGAGTGGCGATCGATGGATCGGCAATTCTTGGAGTCGCGTTATGCGGGCACGACGGACGTCGTGGACACATTTATCATTTGGCCGTTGATCCCACATATCAGCGGCGCGGACTCGGTAAGCGTCTGCTGGATGAATGCCTCGATGGCTTACGCAGGGCTGGGGTGCAACGCGCTATTATTCTGGTGGCTGACGACAACCAGCGCGGCGCGGAATTCTGGAAACGTTGCGGCTGGGAGACGATCCCCGGCGCCATCGCGATGGGAATTGATGTTTAGGAGCTGATCATAATCGAAATTTATGAAAGTAGGCGGCAGATATTTTCGAACGATTTGGGTTAAGCCAGACGATGAAGGCGTCGTGCAGCTGATCGATCAACGATTTTTGCCGTATCGTTTCATTATCGAAGAGGTGCGCACCGTTGAACAAATGGTGACGGCCATTCGGGAAATGCATGTTCGTGGGGCGGGATTGATCGGCGCGAGCGCGGGGTATGGGATGTATCTGGCGGCAATTGAGGCGGCGGCGCGTCCCGCAGCCGCGGGATTCGATGAGCACGTAGAGCGCGCAGCAGAGCAACTCAGGGAGACACGGCCGACGGCTGTGAATCTTTCCTGGGCCACGGAGCGCCAGCTGAGGAGTATCGCCACTGGAAAAACTGCGGAAGAAAAGGTGGCTCTTGCTCTGCGCACAGCCAATTCGATTGCCGAAGACGATGTGGAGCACTGCCGGATGATCGGGCAACACGGACTAGCCCTCATTCAGCAAATTGCGAGGAATAAAACAGGCAAGCCGGTCAATGTACTAACGCACTGCAACGCCGGATGGCTCGCCTTTGTTGATTATGGCTCAGCCACCGGTCCGATTTATGCCGCGCACGATTGCGGGTTGCCGCTCCACGTATGGGTGGCCGAAACCAGACCCAGGAATCAAGGTTCAAAGCTTACAGCCTGGGAACTGGGTCAGCACGGCGTGCCGCATAGCGTGATCGCGGACAGCGCGGCGGGCCATTTGATGCAACATGGCGAAGTCGATCTGGTGATTGTCGGAACGGATCGCACCACGTACACGGGAGATGTCGCAAACAAGATCGGCACATATTTGAAGGCGCTGGCGGCCAAGGCCAACAACGTACCGTTCTACGTCGCGCTGCCTTCGGCTTCGATTGATTGGGATATGCGAGACGGTTTGAAAGAGATCCCAATCGAGGAGCGCGGCGCGGAGGAAATAAAACACGCTGATGGATGGTTTGACGGGCAACAGGTCGAAGTGCGTATTGCACCAGAGGGAAGTCCCACCGCAAATTACGGGTTTGACGTTACGCCGAGGCACTTGGTGAGCGGACTGATTACCGAGCGCGGCGTGTGCGAAGCAAATGAAAAAAGCATTTTCTCCCTTTTTCCCGAGCACGCGACGTGAGCAAATACGTAAAGTTCACGCACGAGCGTGCGCGTGCCGAGGTCACTCCGTTCGACAGGTTTGCCGAATTGAACGCATGCAGGCGGAAACTTCTTCAGTTGCGACTAATCGGTGTGGACTCAAATGGTACCAGCTTCGGTAACCTGAGCGTAAGAGACGGCGCGACCAGGAATTTTTATATCACTGGTTCGGCGACCGGCGGGGTGCCCGACCTGACACTTGCGGATTGGACGAAAGTCGTGGCTTGCGATTTCGAAAGGAACTGGGTGAGATACGAAGGGAGCACGGTTCCTTCATCGGAATCGTTGACGCATGCGGCGATTTACAAATCCAATGCAATGGCCGGTGCGGTGATTCATTGTCATGACTCAACCTTGTGGACGGCCATTCTAAATCAAGCTCCGACGAGCTCGAAGGCCGTTGGCTATGGCGCGCCAGAAATGGCGTACGAAATAATGCGTCTGTTCAAGGTCAGCGATGCCGAAAGCAGAAAGATTCTGGTTATGGCCGGGCACGAAGGAGGTGTCGTCACGTTCGGCAGAGATGTCGAAGAAGCATTCGCCGTTCTAATGCATGAGCAAACGAATCATCTTCTTGCGTTGGCGGCGCTTTCCACAAACGTACTCCTGCATGATGACGAATGGATTTCCTGAGCCGTGCCAAGGACGGGGCGTCACCCGGCGAACGTTTCTTGGGATGAGTC
>QHOV01000076.1 GCA_003218885.1 Verrucomicrobiota bacterium
AAAGCAAAATGCGGCGCGCAGCGCGCGGAATTCATTCAGGAACCATCACCGGCTGGTGTGCGACAGTTGCTCGAGTACGCGGATGTGATCAAACGCGTCACGATTGCGCCGGAACTGCCGGGAGCACTCGAGGCGATCGAAAGTTTCCGCACGCATGGAGTCAGCGTGAGCGGCGGACACAGCGATGCTTGGGATGAGGATGCGCGCGCGGCATTCGATCGTGGCATGCGCAGCGCGACGCACACATTTAATTGCATGTCGAACGCGCGCCGCCGCGGCGTTTGTCGTGTCGGCGGTCTGCTCGAGTTCGCGTTGAGCGAACCGCAGATTAGTTGCGAACTGATCGCGGACGGCCATCACGTTTCGCCGACATTGATGAGAATGTTGTATCGGGCGAAAGGCGCGGGCGGAATTTGTCTCGTAACGGATGCAACTGCCGGGGCCGGGTTACCGGAGGGATCGCGATTTTCACTTTTTGGCAATGAATGCCTTGTTGAAGGCGGCGTCTGTTTGCTAGCTGACCGCTCCGCACTCGCCGGCAGCGCTTCGCGAATGATCGACCTCGTACGAACGATGGTACAGAAGGTCGATGTCCTATTGCATGAGGCGGTCGCCATGGCGACGCGAAATCCCGCACGCGCAATCGGCCTGGAAAAAAAGGGTCAATTGACAGTCGGAGCCGACGCCGACTTTGTTGTTCTTTCACCGGAGCTTGAAGTGTTGCGCGTATCTGTCGGCGGAGAGGAAATTTGGTCCGAGTAAGCTACAGCGACATCAAGAATTCGGCGATGTCCAGCGCGGCGCGGGGTCGGCTAAGTTTGCTGATGTTGCTAGCCCATTCGCGCCATTGTTTTGCGTCATTGGCGAACGCGCGTTCGATCTGTGCGACGACTTCTCTTGGTGAAAGCGCGACCACGCCGGAATTGGTTTCGAGGATTAAGCGGGCGTTGCCTTCCTCCTGACCCGCAACGACGTGATTGATGATCATTGGACACGCAGCCGCAATCGTTTCCTGCACGGTCGCGCCACCGGCTTTGCCGACGAGTAAATGGCTTTCGTGCAGCATCCACGGGAGCTGGTCTGTCCATCCAACAATCTTTGTCGCGGGGTCGTTTGCTGCCGCTTCGATTGCCGGCCGGAGTTTGTCGGAACGACCAATCGTCACCGTAAGATCGACACCAAGCTTTGCGAGCAACCTAACCAGTTCCGGCGCGCCGCGCGTCGCGGCATGGATCATGTACAAAACGCGGGGCTTCGAGTTGTTGGAAGGTAATTTTCGATCGTTGCTGAAATCGGCAAACTTCGGGCTTACAGGAAATCCAAATACCTTGGTTTTTTCCGGCACGACTCCCACCGCTCGCAAGACGAAGGCGCTCTGTTCGTTCGCAACGAGGAAATAATCGGCCGGGCTCCGGTACCACGTGGCGTTAATGGTGATCGAATCCGTGACGACCACCACACATTTGCAGGATCTCTTGGGTCCCAAAATCTCCTGAAGCACATTTGCGTATGCTGGGAAAGAGCAAACGACGATGCTCGGGCGAAAACGCTCGAGCAGCGGAGCGAGATGACTCTTAAGTCGAGTGAATCGCCGAAATTCTGTGTCGTAATCTGTCTTGCGATCGAGCCAGCGATAAACGATCCCCCAGGCCCGGGGCGCAGAATTCACCAGCGCCAGATAACCTCGACGCACGAACTCATTGACCGCTCCATAGGCTTCAGCAAACAGATCCCGCAACTCCACGTCGGCCTGGTTCGGGGCGACGCGCGCCAGACCGTCGCGCACTCCTCTGGCGGCGCTATTGTGCCCCTCTCCGAAGCCGGCGGTTAGAATCAATATTCTCTTGTTCATGAATCGTCAGGCGCGGCAAACGATGATGGAGCGCAGAAACGCACGGAACTCTACTCGCGAGCGCACTCGGACTTTAATGGATATTTACGCTGGGCAAAGTAAACTCTGCCGAAGATGAAGTATCTCGCGTTCATCTGGCGCGTTCTGCGCCGGCTGGTTTGGGAAACGACAACCGATAACACGACCGGCCTGGCTGCACAGATGGCGTATCTACTTCTGTTCGCGCTGGCTCCCGGATCGCTTTTTCTCTGGCACCTAGTGGGTCTTTTCGGCACTGATCCGACGAAGCTGCATCGGATGTTTGTTTTCTTGAAAAGCTTCATGCCGCCGGACCGGAAAGTGCAGGACATTCTGGATTCTGCGATGGCCAATGTGGTGGTCACAGGTTCGAGCGGTCTGCTCGCGAATGCAGGCATCGTTCTCGGAATCTATTTCGGGACTGTCTTCTTCGCGACGATTTCACGGGCTTTGAGCCATACGTATGGAATGCGGGAAGATCCCCATTGGTGGTCGAAATATATCATCTCATTCTTCATGCTCTTCTGGTTTGGGATCATTATTGTATTTTGCTTCAACGCGATTGTCTTCGGTGAAAAGCTGGCTGGTATTGCAGAGGTAAATTTTCAACTGGCGTTCCCGCTGCAGGCGTGGATCGCAACGTTAAGCGTGCCATTCACTGCTGTGGCCCTGGTCGTTCTCGCGCTCGCGCTTTATCTCCTGACACCGGAAAATTATTCGACCGTCCGCCAGGCGTTGCCGGGCGCGATTTTCTTTGCGGTCGGCTGGATCGTCGCGACAAAACTTTTTCAGTTCTACGTGGGAAGATATGATCGCTACAATCCGACATATCTCGCCCTGGCATCCATCGTGGTGTTGCTCACTTGGATGTATCTGACTTGTCTGCTGCTGCTGTTGGGGGGCAAATTGAACGCCATTCTTCGCCGGGAACGCGAAAGAATGCGCAGGGCTGCGCCTGTTGCGCCTGCGGCGTGAGATAGCTGTAGCCACCGCCCTGCGGGCGGTTTGGTTTGTGGTGATTGGAGCTGACGGCCCACAGGGCCGTGGCTACAGACTAGCGCCACGCTGCTTCCCGAAAACGTTCGGGGTTGATCGCGTCGCGCACTCTGTTACTCTCCGTCGCAGTGGTGCGTTTTCGCATTTGGCTTGCAACTGCACTCGCCGTTGGCGCAATCGTCGCAGGTCTCCTTCGCGCGCAAGTAAGTGAAGACCAAGAAAGCCGCCGCGCTCAATCCAAGTCAGGCGAGACACACGCCGCGTCCTCTCCGAAACCAAAAAAATCTCCGAGTCCAGCGGCTAAAAGGGTGACGAGTAAATCAACGAAGAAGCATCGAGCGTCTGCGACGCCAGACGAAACGGCCACCGCCATTCCAAGAGCAAAATTAGCAAGCGAAGAGGAGAAAACACCAACGGCGGCGCCGCGCGAGACGCCCGAGCCCGGCGCTTCATCGAAATCAAAGCGGCACCACACGCCAACGCCCAAACCGAAATCGGCGAAGAAGAAGTCCCGCGAGAAAGAAACGGCGCGCGAGACCAGGAAGACCGGGAAATCCAAACTGGTGCGGAAAGAACAGGAAACACCAAAGCCAGCAAAAACGCCGGGGCCTCGCGCGGAAGAGGGCGGCGTGTCACCAGAGAGCTCACCTCCACCGCCGCGGGCAGTTGCCGTGCCGACGCCTGCACCCTCGCCGCAGTCAAAGGTTCCCCGTGCTCTTCCAGCCGGCGAGCGAGCCCAGGTTCTGATCGAAAAGTCCGGTATCGAGGAAGACCAAGGCTTCGAGCCTCCACCATCGCCGCCGCCGCGCAGAGTCGGTTTCTGGCCCTGGAGTCGTCCAACCAACTACCGTTATCTCACCAGATCAGTCATCGAAGCCATTCGACGCGCACCCGTGAAACGGCGCCGCTGGCAGTTCATTGTGGTGCACAACAGCGGCACGCGGCAGGGAAACGCGCGCGTTTTTGATTATTATCATCGGCACGTCCGCCGGATGCAGAATGGTCTTGCCTACCATTTCGTGATCGGCAACGGAACGTCCACGGGCAACGGTCAGATCGAAGTGGGCGATCGCTGGCGACGCCAGATCAACGGCGGCCACGTGCACAGCGATTATTTAAACAACATTTCGCTCGGCATTTGCCTGGTAGGCGATTTTAATCGCGACCAGCCAACGCGCGCGCAACTCGAATCGTGCGAAGAACTCATTCGCTACCTTCGAGAACGCTGCGGCAAGATCGACAGGGGCGACATCCCCGTGCGGCCACATCGCGAAATGAATCCGCCACGCTGGCCTACTGATTGCCCGGGAGATGTTTTTCCCTATTCTTGGTTCCGGAGGTTTTAACAGCGAGCATACGGCTCTAGTTGAGATGGCATTCTCACAAAGAGGGCCGGTCGCCCGTGAGCGTGCGATTCTCTTAAAAGATGACGAACGTTTTATGCAAAGAGGGATTGTCCGGTCCTGCGTGTTGTTGATTGTAATCACGCTATGTGTCGCGGCAGGCGCGTCTTCGGCCGAAGCGCAGGAGCCTGCGCAGACGCGGGAGGGAATCATCACGACGTTCGCGCCGATTGTGGAAAAGGTCGCGCCGAGCGTGGTCACAGTGTTTACGACTCAAACGGTTTCGCGTGGGCTGACATCATTTCCGTTTGGCGACGACACGCTGCGCCAGTTTTTCGGTGGACAATCTCCGCAGAGGCAAGGCAAACAGACGCTGCAAGGTCTCGGGTCGGGCGTGATTGTCAGCCCGGATGGATACATTCTCACCGCTAACCACGTGGTTTCGGGCGCGGAAGAAATCATGGTGGGGCTAGGCACGGAGCTCCGCAAATACAAGGCGAAGAAAGTCGGTACCGATCCGGGCACGGACGTGGCGTTGCTGAAAATCGAGGAGAAAAATCTGCCCGCGATTACGTTTGCCGATAGCGACAAAGCGCGGTCGGGCGATGTTGTGCTCGCGATCGGCAACCCGTTTGGCCTGCGGCAAACAGTCACGATGGGAATTATCAGTGCCGTGGGCCGCGGCGGCATGGGCATCGTTGATTACGAAAATTTCATCCAGACCGATGCGGCCATAAACATGGGCAACTCCGGCGGCGCGCTAGGGCGTCGGCTTTGCGATCCCTGCGAATCTCGCGCGCGACGTGATGCAGAGCTTACGCGAAAAAGGTCGCGTTGTGCGCGGTTACATCGGGGCGTCCGTGCAAACGCTCACGCCCGAGCTGGCTGAAGCGATGAAGTTCAAAGGGCAACCAACCGGCGCGCTCGTGGGCGAGGTCACGCCAAAAAGCCCTTCGGAGAAAGCCGGAATGAAGACCGGTGATGTAATTACTTCCGTCAACGGGAAGAAAATCAGTGACGCGCGCGAGTTGCGTTTGATGATTGGCTCAATGGCGCCAGGGACAAAGGTGCAGATCGAGGTTAATCGCGAAGGCCAGAGTAAAAACATCAATGTCGAGCTTGCTGAAATGCCTCCGGGTGAAGCGGAGCAGGGAGCCGAGACGACTCCTGAAGAAAGCGCTCAACCCGAAAAGGCCACCGTGTTCGGCGGTGTCGCGGTCGCCGATGTCACCGATGACATCCGCACTGCGCTCAATCTTTCAAAGGACGTCAAAGGCGCCGTGATTGCTGAAATTAACGCCGATTCGCCAGCCGCGAAAGCTGGGCTGCGTGAAGGCGACGTGATTCAGGAAGTGAACAAGCAGCCCGTCAGAAATGCGAAGGACTTGGTCGCTATCAGCAAAAAATTGAAGCCGAACGAAAAGATTTTGATACGCGTCTGGAGCCAGGGCCGCAGCGGCTTCGTCGCGCTCGAACCGAAGTGACGCAGCGGAGCGCCCGCTTCCAACGGGCTGCCAGCAAGATGCCGCCGCTCCCCTTCAAATGTCCAAAAGCACCGTGGCCTTCCATCCGTCATTCTCTTTCTCGACGGCGAAATTATGCAGCGTGACTGCCTTCACGTCGGCGCGCTGATGATGCCGCGCCGCGTCCAACGTTTCGCCGGCAGCTTCCGTTTTCAAAAAGTATTTTCCTTCTTTCTTATCGATCTGCGCATCGCGGACACGCAGCAAGAGGCGCTCGGCGTCTTTGAGGTAAATAAGCTCCTGCAAAAAATCGAACAGCAACATGTCGATCTTATCGTTCGACAGTTCGATCTGCCGCGTCTCGCGTGGCTCGATGGCGTCGAGATTGTCAATCATTACGTTCGTCGTTGCGTCGGCCGCATCGGTGAACAATTCGGGCAGATCGCGTCCTGTCGCTTCAAACGCGATGTCGGCAGTGCCGATTTCTTCGAGGTAATGGTAAGGCATGGGCAGAATGACGAATGAACTAATGACAAATGACGAAAACAGAACGCGAGCTCGATGCTGACCGCTTCATCCTTCCTTCGCCCCTCGTCATTCTGGTTTCGTCATTTGTCAGCGACGCATTCATTGAGCGCGTGGAGAATCGCCTCTTTTTCCGCAGCAATGCTCTTTCCGATGAAGACTAGTTCAGTGCGATCTGTCTGGAACGGCTCCAACTCCCAGCGGCCGGCGACGAAGTTGAAAAGCTGCGTGCCATCGGGGAAGCGCACAAAGCCTTTCGCGCGAACTACGCTCGCAGGCAGGCTGTCTGCGAAGCGTTCGAAACAATCGCGAGGAAAAGTTTTGTCGCAGCTGAACGTGAACGATTCGAAATCGAGCTGATGCCGGTGCTGCGGGCGCGCGACTTCTTTCTCGCGTCCTATGCCGAACAATAGTTCCGGATCAATTTGGCAGCGCTCGGTGCGAACAATCGCCGCGGTCGGATTGATTTTGCGCAGCTTCGTTTCGAGCGGCTCGATCTGCGATTGCTCAACGAGATCGATCTTGTTCAAAAGCAAAATGTCCGCGCCCTCGATTTGCAGGCGGGTTGTGTGACCTAGCTCAGGAAAACGAATGAGCATGTCGGCATCGATGACCGAAACGACGCCGTCGAGCCGGCATTGCGGCAAGGCCTCCTGAATGTTGAACACCAACGCTTCGGGCTCGGCGAGGCCGGTGGTCTCGACGATGATCATGTCCGGCGCGACTTTCTCGATGATCTCGTTCACTGCGGCTTCGAATTCGCCGAGCAACGAGCAACAAACGCAGCCGCCGCCCAGCTCGGCGATGCGCACGTTTTTGCCCTCGATCACTTTCGCGTCGATGGCGATCTCGCCAAACTCATTCATCACGATGGCGATCTTCGCCGGTCGCGTCCTCAGAATGTGACGGAGCAGCGTGGTCTTGCCGCACCCGAGCGGGCCAGTGATCAACGTTATTGGCGTGCGGAGCATGGCCGGATGGGATCAGTGATCGGGGATCTGTGAACACTAAGCGCGTCTAGCAGACTGATCACTAGCCTTTCACATTGCCGATGGGCGTGAAACGCGCGACCGGCTTGCTGATTCCCGCTAGCTCAGTCGTTGCGATTACCTCGTCGATGTCTTTGTAAGCCGGGCCGGCTTCCTCGGCGAGACCCGCCCATGAAGTGCTGCGGACGTAAATGCCGCGCGCTTCGAGGTCGTGCTGGAGTTGTTTGCCGTGCCATTGTTTGCGCGCTTTGGTGCGGCTCATAGTGCGGCCGCTGCCGTGAGCCGTGCTAAAGAAAGTGTCTGCGCCTGACGCTGTGCCCACGAGCAGATATGAGCCGGTCTCCATTGAACCACCGATGATCACCGGCTGGCCGATGTCTCGATAACGCGCGGCCACTTCTTCGTGTCTTGGTCCGAATGCGCGCGTTGCGCCCTTTCGGTGCACAAGCAGCGCGCGCTCTTCATTGTCGATCTTGTGTTTTTCCACCTTCGCGGTGTTGTGCGCAACGTCGTACACCATGCGCATCTCCAAATCTTCGGCGCTGCGTCCGAATACCTGAGAAAAGACTTCGCGGATTCGGTGAAGAATTACTTGCCGATTTGCAAACGACATGTTCAGCCCGCATTTCATAGCAGCGAAATAATCGCGGCCTTCCGGTGAATCGAGCGGTGCGCACGCCAGCTCGCGGTCCAAAATCTTGATGCCGTATTTCGGTACCATTACTTTCAAGAACGTCTGGAGATAATCGGTGGCGACCTGGTGCCCGAAACCGCGGCTGCCACAGTGAAACATCACTACGATTTGATTGGGGATAGTGATTCCGAATTTTGCCGCGAGTTCCTTGTCGCGCACGTCCTCCGGCCGCGCGACCTGCACCTCGAGATAATGATTGCCGCTGCCGAGCGTCCCTACCTGGTTGTAGCCGCGTTCGACAGCGCGTTCGCTGATCTTCGATGCGTCGGCGCCGGCAATGCAACCATCCTCCTCCGTTAATTCGAGATCTTCTTTCCAGCCGAAATCGCGTTCGACGCACCAGCGCGCGCCTTGCTCGACGAGCTCTCGGAAATCGCTGTGCGATAATTTCAAAAATCCGTGACTGCCGACGCCAGCTGGGACGCGTTGGAACAGAAGATCGACAATTTCTTTCAAATGCGGTTTCACATCATCGAGCGTGAGATTCGTGGTGAGGAGGCGCATGCCGCAGTTGATGTCGAACCCGATGCCGCCTGGCGAGATGACCCCGCCTTCGTGCACGTCCATCGCCGCGACGCCGCCGATGGGGAATCCGTATCCGCTGTGGCCATCAGGCATGCAGAGCGCGTAGCGCGTAATGCCGGGCAAAGTGGCCACATTGCCAATCTGCTGATAAACGGCCTCGTCCATCTCGCGTACGAGTTTTTCCGTCGCGATGATCCGTGCCGGCACGCGCATGCCATCCTTGTACGCGGCGGGCAATTCCCAAACGGTGTCTGAAATTTTTTGCAGCTGATCAATAATCGCCATGGGAACTGCGCCTCATCAAAAGACCATTTTAAACGATGGCTTTTTTCGTATCTAGCGGTCGGTCCTGGTGTTGCCCAGTTTTCCGAAAGGTATTTAAAGCGGCGCTTCTGCGCCGCTTTCCGACTCCCCGTAATGAGCGACTGGCAATTTTCGCTCCGGCTCTCAGAAACGAATCGACCCACCAAAAAACGTTTTCCTTGCGCACGATGCGCCGCATGCGCTTCATGCGCGTGCTGCGCTCGGCCTGGTTCATGCGGAACGCTTCCAAAATCGCGTCGGCCATTTCTTCCACATCGTAAGGATTGACGAGCAGGGCGCCGGGCTTGAGCTGCTCGGCCGCGCCGGCGAACTGGCTCAGGATGAGCACGCCATCGCTGTCGATTCGGCACGCGCAATATTCCTTGGCTACGAGATTCATTCCGTCCTTGAGCGGCGTGACGAAGGCGATGTCGCATCCGCGATAATGCGCGAGCAGATCGTCGCGCTCGAGGCTGCGAAAATGATATTGCACCGGCAACCAGGTGCTGGTCGAGAAGCGGCCGTTGATATCGCCAACCAGCCGATCGATGCGTTGCTTGAACTCGTGATACCTGGGAATCTCCACCCGGCTCGGCACCACGACTTGTATCAGGACCACGCGGCCGCGCAGTTCCGGATGACGTTCCAGAGCGGTGCGAAATGCGCGCAAGCGTTCGGGAATTCCCTTGCTGTAATCGAGCCGGTCCGAACCCAGGATCAACTGACAACCAGGAAAAGTGACCCGCAGCCGTTGCGCCCTTTGCTCGACGCTGTCAGACCTCGCACCGTTTTCAAACGAATCGAAGTCGATCCCAATCGGGAAATAGCCGACCCGAATCTCACGATCTTCGAATCGGATCAGTTGCAGATCGCGGCGAGGAAGAATTTTTGCGTCCAACAGGACCCGCCGCACACACTGGATGAAGTTGCGGACATCGCGCCGCGCCTGGAACCCGAGCAAATCGAACTGAAGCAACGCGTGCAGGAGCAGCTGTTGTTGCGGAAGCTTCGAAAAAATATCGTACGGCGGAAAGGGGATGTGCAGGAAAAACGTTAACGCCGATAGCTTTCGGCCCACGCTCTGCTCGCGCAGTGCCTGAGCGACGTACATGAGGTGGTAGTCGTGCACCCAGATGAAATCATCCGGCTGTGCGCAGCGGCCGATGGCATCCGCGTAACGGTTGTTAACTTGCTTGTAAGCTTGCCAGTATGCCGGCTCGAAATTGCAGAAATTTTGCAGATCGTGAAAAAGCGGCCAGATCACCTCGTTGGAATAGCCGTAGTAAAATTCGGCGCGCTCGGTTTCGCTCAGAGCCACCGGCACAACCTTGTAGCCGGCGTTGCGCGTGGCCTTGGCCAGCGGTTCTTGTGGGATTTCGCCTGCAACTCCCGGCCAGCCTATCCATGTGCCGCCGCGCTCGCGCAGCACCGGCTCGATTGCAGAAACTAATCCGCCGACAGCGGGTGTGACCGTCCACAGATCTTCCCCAGTCGAATCGAGCGCGAATGGCAATCGATTGGAGACGACAATCAGGCGATTCATTTTTTTAAGTGAGGTTAAAAGGTTGCAAAGGTTACATAGTTACAAGAGAAGCACGGCTCTTTTACCTTTGTAACTTTGTAACACTGTAACTCTTTTAACTCCTTTCGTTAAATATGATTCCCTCGGCCTTCGATTACGTTCAGGAGATCGCAGGCCGCACCGGTCGGGTAGCCGTTTTCCTAGACTACGATGGCACGCTAACGCCGATCGTCAGCCAGCCAGAGGACGCGTGGCTTTCCGATTCAATGCAACAGACGCTGCGGGAACTTGCCCGGCAAGCGCCGGTTGCCATTCTTAGCGGTCGCGACCTCGATGATGTTCGTCGCCGCGTGAACCTCGACGGCATTGTGTATGCCGGCAGTCATGGATTTGATATCGCCGGACCGCGCGAATTGCGCAAACAAGTGGCCACGGAGTTTTTGCCTAAGCTCGACATCGCAGAAAAGGAGTTACACGAAGCGCTTGATGGAATTCCAGGCGCGCGCGTCGAGCGGAAACATTTCTCTGTCGCTGTGCACTATCGAAATGTGAGGGAAAACGCCGTCCCCAAGGTGGAGCGAGCCGTGGGCGAAGTGACTGCGGGACATCGTGAGCTGCGCAGGCTCGACGGTAAGAAAGTTTACGAACTGCTGCCCAATATCGATTGGAACAAAGGCAAAGCCGTAATCTGGCTGCTGGAAACACTTGGCTTGGAGTCCCGCTCCGGGATTCGCCCAATCTACATCGGAGACGATGGCACCGACGAAGACGCCTTCCGCGCGCTTGAACAACGCGGCATCGGCATTCTTGTCAGTGACCAGTCACAGCCTACCGCGGCGCATTATTCACTTTATGATCCTGCTGAAGTCGAGCGGTTCCTGCGCGCGCTCACTACCCGTTTGCGCGCTGCGGAATTGTAGGGCAACCGCTTCGGCTGCCGAGACAAAAACGGCGGCAGGCGATGCGCCCACTCTACAACCACTCGAGCGTCAAGCTGTTGTCTTCTTCCAATCTCAATGTTGTGCCGAAGCGCTCGCCGAGTTCGTTCAGAAGATTGCAAAGCCATTTGGCGTCGGCGGCTGATGCCCGTTTCAACCGGAACCGGCGCATTTGCATCGGAACTAATCGCGCACTGATCAATGTGCCGTTGCTTGGGTCGAGCTCGACCAAATACATCAGCGCCAAATCGCCGTGGAACATTTCGTAGCCGCTGATTCCTTCGTAGTCGGTGATGAAATCGCCGCAGCCGTAAAGAATGAGTCGGTCCCTGAACACCTCAATCGCCTTAACGTGATGGGAGGAATGCCCATGCACGATGGCAACGCCTTCGTCAATCAAGCGATGGGCGAATCTAATTTGCTCACGCGGAATTTCGTAGCCCCAATTGCCGCCCCAGTGGATCGACGCGATGATCAGGTCGCCGGGTTGCTGATGCGCGCGCATTTGATCGCACACTCGCGCTGCGGTCGCTTCTGAAAGATCGTCCAGCAGATTTACTCCCGGAGAAACGCCGGTGGTTTTCCACTCATGAGGGATACCGCTGGTTGTCGATCCAAATGAAAACAAGAGCACGCGATTCCTACCGGCCGTGGCGAGGACTGCGGGCTGCATCGCTTCGTCGGCATCGTTGCCCGCACCCGAATAGGCGATGCCTGCAGCATTCAACGTTTGCAGCGTTTCGGACAATCCGTCGTATCCCCAGTCCAGCACGTGATTGTTCGCTAAAGCGCAGGCGCTGATACGCCCAGCGGAAAGGCAGCCAACATTCTGCGGGTGCATGCGATAATGAATTCCTTTGCCGGGCCACGGCGTTTCAACCGATGTGATGGCGGTCTCCAAGTTTACGATTCGAAAGTCGACTTCGGCTCGTTCTAATTCCTGCGGCGCATCACCCCAGATGTAGTCGAAGCTCACCGGTCGCGATATTGATCCGTGGGCCTTCTCGGCAAGATGCACATACTCGCCCGCATCGCGCACATATGGTTCGTACAAAATCGGGTTCACATGATGCGGCAGCGCCTGATCAATGCCGCGGCCGGTCATCACGTCGCCGCAGAGAAAAAGGCGCAAGGACATGAACAAAATGTACGTCGGCCGTGTGCAGCATCACAGCTTCACTTTCATTCCATCATAGGCGATCCGCACTTCAACACCGCGCTCGGTGGCGATGCCGCGGAGCTTCGCCGCGATTTGGCGTTCGTCGCCATTGACAATTTCCGAGCCGCAATGGGTGATGATTGCGCGCGGCACGCCCTCTTTCTGACACCACGTCAGTTGGGTGCGAACAGGCGAGTGACCGATGAGCGCTTTGCCGCGTCTGCGAACGAACGAGCGCATAACGGTAGCGCCATCGCCAATGTAAAGTTGGACGCCGTCCAATGCAGCCTTCCGCTCGTGGATGAAGATGAGGTCTGGCGCGTAGAAAATCCGAGCGCGCCCAGCCCTCACTCGATATCCGACCGCCGGGGAGAGAATGGAATGTTCGACCGGGAACGCTTCGAATGTTATTCCACAAACCTTCGTCGGCGTACGGTCCTTGATCAGACGCCGATCTTCGATGGGATAATGCTGTAGTGATTGCCACGTCTGCTGGGGCGCATACACCGGACAAGGCGCGCCGTTTCTGAGTCCCCACGCGTGATCGGGATGCGCGTGCGTGAGCACAATCGCACTGGGACTCACCCGCTTGAACTTTCCCAACCAATCAAGGCCGCAATCGATCATCACGCGCGCGCCACGATGCGAAACCAACAGCGACGTATGCATGCGATGCCGCCGAGTGCGCGCCTTGATCTCGCCACGTGTGCCGAGAAACGTCAGGTTCACTAGAAAAATGGCCAGCGGATGGTGAAGAACGCGGCAACGCTCGAAAATTTCAACAGAGGCATCCTGACACCCGGCTGCGGCGGATAGGTAGGCTACCCTGCCACGCGCTTGATTTCATCAAGCGACGCAGGGTTTTCCAACGCGGAGGTATCGCCGAGTTTTTCGCCGAGATAAGCGGCTCGAACGACGCGCCGCATTACCTTCGCGTTTCGCGTCTTTGGGATGTCGCCGACGAAAACCACTTCACGCGGCGCGAGCGCCTTGCCCAGATCGCGCGCGACGTTTTCTTTCAATTCGGCTGCGAGCGCGACATCGCCATTTACGCCTTTCTTCAATACGCAAAAGCAAACCAGCGCTTCGCCCTTGATGGAATCGGGGACGCCGATGGCGGCGGCTTCACTCACTTGCGAGTGCGCGACGAGGACTGATTCGACCTCAGCCGGCCCGACGCGTTTGCCGGCAATTTTGATTGTGTCGTCGCTGCGGCCGAGAATGTACCACAGCCCGTCGTCATCGACTGCGGCCCAATCGCCGTGCACCCAAACGTCCGGAAAACGCGACCAATAGGCGTCAATATAACGTTGCCGATCTTTCCAGAAGCCGCGCGTCATTCCGATCCACGGTTCGCGGATCACCAGCTCGCCAACTTGGCCGCGCACAGATTTTCCATTTTCATCGACAACGTCTGCTGCCATTCCAGGGAGTGGCCCGGAAAACGCGCACGGTTTCATCGGTGTGAGCACGTTGCCCATGAGAATCCCGCCAGAAATCTCCGTGCCGCCGGAATAATTTATGATCGGCAACTTTCCGCGCCCGACATTTTGGAACAGCCACATCCACGGCTCCGGGTTCCACGGTTCGCCGGTAGAAGCGAATTTTCGCAGCGACGACAGATCATGTCGATGCACGATCTCATCGCCATAGCGGCGCAGCGCGCGAATCAACGTTGGCGAAACACCGAGCGCTGTCACTTTATGTCGAGCGACGAGCGACCAAACACGATCCGGCCCCGGAAAATCCGGTGCGCCATCGTAAAACATCATCGTCGCGCCCAGCAGCAACGTGCCGAAAACTTCCCAAGGTCCCATCATCCAGCCCATATCGGTCATCCAGAAAAGTGTTTCGTCCGAGTGAAGATCAAGCCCGTGCCACATGTCCTGCGCTGATTTAATCGGGAATCCGCAATGCGTATGCATCGCGCCTTTGGGTCGGCCGGTTGTGCCCGAGGTGTAAATGATCATCATCGGGTCTTCCGCCGAGGTGCGCTCGGTCGGCGCGTCATCAAATGGTCCGGGCAAAGTTGTTGGCGGCCCTGCATTTGGACTGAGGTCCTCGACGAGCCATTCGCCGGCTTGGTTGAGAACAACAAGCTGCCGCAGCGTTGGAATTTGCGCAGCCGCTTCGTCGGCGATGGGTTTCATCGGGCAGAATTTCCCCCGCCGATAGGTTCCAGCCGCGGTGAAGAGCGCTTTCGCTTCGGCGTCGTTCAAGCGCGACACAATCGCCGCGGCGCCGAAACCGGAGAAGAGCGGCAGGAAAATTCCGCCGATTTTAATGATGGCGAGCATTGCGACTACGATTTCCGGCACCATCGGCATGAACACGCCGACGGCGTCGCCTCTCCCAAGTCCGAGAGCCCGGAGCGCGTTGGCCATGCGATCGACTTGATCGCGCAATTCTTTGTAGGTAAGCGAACGTCCCGCGGCCGCGAGATCTTCGATTTCGGATTTAATCGCCAGCTTCTTATCGATCGGCGTGTCGGCGTACTTGTCGAGGAGATTGTGAACGATGTTCATTTCGGCGGCAACGCACCATTTTGCCCACGGTTTGCCGTCGCTAAGGTCGACAACGCGCGAGTACGGCTTGTAAAACTGAATATCCAGATCGCGCAGCACCCTGTCCCAGAACCACGCGATGTCGGTTGTCGATCTTCGCATCAATTCGTCGTACGAACCGAGCTGATTCCTATCGGTAAATTGCTGAAGATTCGATTGCGCAATCAGCTCCGGCGATGGATACCAGACAAATTCGCCGCCGAATTGAACCTCGCTCACGCGAAGATTGTGCTCGTTTTTCGATTGTAGGGCAACCGCATCGGTTGCCGAAAGCGAGCAGGCGGAGCGCCTGCCCTACAAGAGCTTGCTGACCGAAGATTCATCGCGAGATTGAAATTTCAGCCTTCATGAAGAAAACGCTTGCTCATCAACTTGCTGATTACGCGTGTGCACTGCGATTTGAGGATCTGTCCAAGGACGTCGTGCACGAAGTGGAACGGCGCGTGCTGGACGCACTTGGGTGCGCGATAGGAGCTTGGAAGGAGGAGCCGTGCACGATTGCGCGAAAGGTCGCTTCGGATTTTTCAGCGAAACGAGGCTCGACAATTATTGGCACAAACCACAAGGCGCCACCGGACTGGACGGCGTTCGCGAACGGCTGCGCCATTCGCTACTTCGATTACAACGATACCTATCTATCCAAGGAACCAGCGCATCCGAGCGATAACATTTCGGCAGCTCTGCCGGTCGCTGAGAGTGTCGGCGCGAATGGGCGAGAGCTGATCACCGCGATCGCGCTGGCTTATGAAGTGCAATGCCGGTTTTGCGACGCCGCGAGCATTCGCGCGCGCGGCTGGGATCACGTGACCTACGGCGCGTTCTCGACTGCGATCGCGTGCGCGAAGCTGATGAAGCTCAATCCGCAAAAAACGCGCCACGCCGTGAACATTGCCGGAGTTGCAGGCGCAGCGATGCGGCAGGCGCGTGTAGGCGAGCTCTCTCATTGGAAAGGCGTCGCTTTCGCAAATGCGGCGCGGCACGGAGTTTTTTCGGCGCTCCTGGCCCGGGCTGGCATGACTGGACCGGGTCCGATTTTCGAAGGCCAAATGGGATTTGAAAGACAGCTCGGCGTTTCGTTAGGTAACGTGCGCGAAAAATTCGCCGTGCCGTTTGAAAAAACCGGTGAGGGGCCGGCGTCGATGATTTTGCGCACGAGCATCAAATTCTGGCCCGCCGAATATCACAGCCAGAGCGCAATTGAAGCGGCGCTTCTGTTGCGCAAGGAGATCGGCGACCCGGCGAACGTGCGCGCGATGACGATCGAGAGTCACGATGCGTCGGTGGACATCATCGGCAGCGAGCCAGAGAAATGGAAACCGAAAACGCGCGAGACAGCCGATCACAGCTTGCCGTACATCACGGCAATCGCCCTGATTGACGGCGAAATCACCGATGGACAATTCGAGCCGCAGCGTTTCAAAGATCCCGAGGTCTGGAAGTTTTTGGAAAATGTAAAGGTGGAACGCAATGCAGAACTGAGCGGTATGTATCCCGACGCGGTCGCGAACATTGTGCATATCGATCTTGCCGATGGACGGCACTTGACCAAACGAGTGGATTATCCAATAGGGCACGCGAAGAATCCGCTGAAAGATTCGCAGGTTGAAGAAAAATTTAGCGTACTGGTTGAACCGATCCTCGGCAGGGCGCACGCGCGAAAGATTATCGACATTGTGTGGAAGCTCGACGAAGCGAACAACGTGGATGAGCTGATGAAGGCGACGGAAATGCCGAAGAAATAGCAAAGGACGTCCGGACTTCGCTCGACATGACAACGAACAGCAAACCGGCTCGATTGCGTGAATTGATCGCGAAAGCCGCGGTGATAATGCCCGGAGTGCCCAACGCGGCGATGGCGCGACAGGTAGAGCGCGCCGGGTTTGACGCTGTGTACGTAAGCGGTGCTGGAATGGCGAACGCGACCGCCGGTGTTCCCGACATCGGTCTGCTGACGTTAACGGAAGTTGCGCAATTGGCGGGCTACGTCGCCAAGGCGGTCAAGATCCCTGCGATTGTCGATGCCGATACCGGATTTGGCGGCGCAGAAAACGTCGCGCGGACGATTCAGGAATTAGAGAACGCCGGTCTGGCAGGCTGTCATATTGAAGACCAGGAATTTCCAAAGCGCTGTGGTCATCTCGCCGGGAAGTCGCTTGTCGATCTTGAGGAAATGGCTGGCAAGATCAGAGCGGCGGTGGCGGCGCGCCGGGATGCGAGTTTCATGATCATCGCACGGACAGATGCGCGCGCGGTCGAAGGCTTCGATCGCGCAGTCGAGCGAGCGGGCGAATATCTTGCCGCCGGCGCCGATGCAATTTTTCCAGAGGCATTGCAGAACGCCGAGGAGTTTCGCGATTTTGCGAAGGAAATTGATCTCCCGTTGCTCGCGAACATGACTGAGTTTGGAAAAAGCCCGCTGTTGAGCTTTGAGCAACTCGCGGACTTCGGCTACCGGATGGTGATTTTCCCGCAGAGCGCGTTTCGCGTTTCGATGAAAGCGAGTGAGAAGTTTTTTGCGGCACTAAAGAAGACCGGGACGCAATCCGATTGGATCGACAGGATGCAGACGCGGCAGGAACTTTACGACTTGCTCAATTACGATTCGGACGCCGAGAGTTGGAACGCCGAAAGTTGAACATCAACTGATTAAGTCCGGTCAGTTGAAGGATTGCGATTCGCAAGTAAAGAGAAAACCAATGGCTACTGAAGCGAAACCAGAATACAGCCCCGGATTGGCCGGCGTTATCGCAGGAGAAACGGCGATCTGCTGGGTCGATCCCAACGCCGGGCTGATGTATCGGGGTTACGACATTCATGAAATGGCGGAGAAGGCGAGTTTTGAGGAGGTCGCATACCTGCTGCTGAATGGCGAGCTGCCCAATGGGAAACAACTGGTTGAGTTCACACAACAAATTGCTGCGCAACGCGCGCTGCCGGGCCCAGTGACGGAAATGCTGCGGCTTCTGCCGAGCGAGACGCATCCCATGGATATGCTGCGCACCGGCGTGTCGATGTTAAGCGCCTTCGATAAAGACCTGAGTGACAACTCGCACAACGCCAACATTCGCAAGTCGATTCGGCTGATCGCGAGCGTTTCCACTTTAATCACTGACGGCTGGCGCATTTCGCATGGCGAACAGCCGTTGCCGGAAAGGCCCGACCTTACTCAGGCCGGCAATTTCTTTTACAAACTGCACGGCAACGTTCCGCAGGATTGGCAAATCCGGATGCTGGATACGATTTTCAATTTGTACGCCGACCACGAATTCAACGCTTCCACCTTTGCCGCGCGCGTGACGGCTTCAACGCTGGCAGGAATCTACGCGGCAGTGACTTCCGCAGTCGCGACGCTCAAGGGTCCGTTGCATGGCGGCGCCAATGAGGAATCGATGAAGATGCTTGAGGAAATCGGGACTCCGGATCGTGCTGAGGCCTGGCTGATGAAGAGACTTGCGACCAAAGAAAAGATCATGGGTTTCGGCCATCGCGTTTACAAAAAAGGCGATTCACGCGTGCCGGTGATGCGAGAGATCGGCCGCGAGCTAGGCAAGCGCACCGGGAAGGAACAATGGGTTCCGATTTGCGAAAAGCTTGAAGAAGTGATGGAGCGCGAGAAACATCTTTGCGCCAATGTGGACCTTTACGCCGCTCCGGTGTTCTGGATGCTCGGGTTTCCGCCGGAGCTGAACACGCCGCTCTTTGCTGCGTCGCGCGTGGCCGGCTGGTGCGCTCACGTGACCGAGCAACACGATCACAACCGGCTAATCCGGCCGCGCTCGCTTTACACAGGCCATGAATTGCGCCCGTATCCAGGTTCGCCAAAAAGGTAGGAACGGCGCGCTGCGCGGCGTCCCTACC
>QHOV01000077.1 GCA_003218885.1 Verrucomicrobiota bacterium
GCTTGGATTTGCTAGCCGAGGATCTGCTTACACTTGCGCAATTGGAATCAGCCAATCCCAATTTGCAATTGGGAAATGTCGATCTGCCGAGCTTCTTCGGAGAAGTCATTCGCGATTGGGAAAAGAAGCTCGCAACCAAACAGCTCAACCTAATTGTCGATCTTCCGCCTGACGCGCCAACGATTCGCGCCGACCGGGCGCGGCTGCAGGAGGCACTCTACAATTTGCTCGATAACGCTGTGAAATATTCACGTGAGCACGGCGAGATCAGGCTGATCGCTCGACGGCACGAAAATGAAATCGTCCTGAATGTGAGCGACAACGGAGTCGGCATCAGCGAAGAAGATTTGCCGCGCATTTTCGAGCGCTTTTATCGCGTTGACAAAGCGCGCAGCACCGAAAGCATTCGCGGCACCGGCCTCGGCCTCGCGATCGTCAAACACATCGCGCAACTGCACGGCGGCCGCGTGGAGGCAAACAGCGAGCCGGGGAAAGGGACTACAATTCGAGTGAGCCTGCCGGTCAGAATGTGACGTTCTTGTGACACCCGCAATCGGCGTTTGGACTGGTCTTCCCTTTAATCTAGCATTTGCTTGTGAAAAAAAACGTCCTTTTCATTTGCGTCCATAACAGCGCGCGCAGCCAGATGGCCGCAGCGCTTCTCAACCGGATTTGCGGCGAGTTTTTTCAGGCACAGAGCGCCGGGCTCGAACCGGGAACACTCAACCGACTGGCGGTCGAAACGCTTCAAGAAATCGGGATCGACATCTCTCGCGCCAGGACGCAATCGGTTTTCGATGTCTTCAAATCGGGGCAGCTCTTTGCGTACGTAATTACAGTTTGCAGTGAATCCGAATCGAAAGGTTGCCCGGTGTTCGCGGGTGTAACCAAACGGCTGCACTGGCCATTTCCCGATCCGTCGCAGTTTACTGGAACGCCTGAAGAGAAGATGGCCAGGACACGCGAGGTGCTGGAGCAAATTCGCGCGAGGATCGAAACCTTCTGCGAAGAGCATCGCGCGCTCGAGCCGCGAGCTTAGCGTCTCAACGCCTTACCAAGCGAGTTTTTCCACGGCTCGGAAAATAAGATCAAAGGCTGTTGCTCAGTTAAAAAGTAGCTGCTCATCAAATTAGCGGAAGCGGTACGCGGCCTCGTTCGGTCGCTGTTACACAATCGTAACAGTAAAGGCTTTGACCACACGAAATCGGATGCGCCAGTTTGGTGGCATGATGAAATTTCAATTGCCGAAAATTCTTGGGCTCATTGTTGCGCTGGGATTGAGCGCGACAGCATCGGCGCAGATGATGATCAACGGCGCAGGCGCGACATTCCCGTATCCGATTTACTCGAAGTGGTTCGATGAATACGCGAAGGTCGATCCTTCAGTGCGGTTCAATTATCAATCGATCGGTTCCGGCGGCGGGCAAAAGCAAATCCTGGCGCAAACGGTTGATTTCGGTGCATCGGATGGACCGATGAGTGATGATAATCTGGCCAAAGCGCCGGGCAAAATCCTGCATATCCCGACGGTCGCGGGCGCGGTGGTGATCAGTTACAATCTCGATGGCAATCCTGCGCTCAAACTCGACGGCGAAACGGTTGCCGACATTTTCCTGGGCAAAATCAAAAAATGGAATGACCCGAAGATCGCTGCATCAAACCCCGGAGCAAAGTTGCCGGACAAGGAAATCGTGGTCGTGCATCGATCTGATGGGAGCGGAACGACGTTCATTTTCACCGATTACCTGAGCAAGATCAGCCCGGAATGGAAGGGAAAGGCTGGTAACAACACGTCAGTCAATTGGCCAACCGGCATCGGCGGGAAAGGAAATGAGGGCGTCTCGGGGCAGGTCAAGCAAACGCCGGGGTCAATCGGATATGTGGAATTGATTTACGCTATTCAAAACAAAATGCCCTACGCGGACGTCAAAAATGCGGCAGGACAATTTGTAAAGCCGACAATCGAATCGGTGACCGCAGCGCTCGAGACGGCCAATATTCCGGATGACTTCCGTTTTTCGATGACGAACGACTCGGGCAGCAATGCCTATCCAATTGCGGGTGCAACTTGGCTGCTGGTGTACGAGCAGCAGAAGGATCCAGCGAAAGGCAAAAAGCTGGTCGAATTTCTCAAATGGGCGCTAACCAAGGGAGAAGGAATGGCCAAGGACTTACACTACGCGCCCCTGCCTGATGCTGTTCAACAACGCGTTCTGAAGCGAATTGACGAGATTAAATCGTAGCTAAGTGTGCCCGGCGGTAGCTTGTCGCTACCAGTCCCAATTTAAACTGTTATGGCAATGGCCGCATCGATAGCGGTGGAAGAGTCCTCCGTACAGGCGAGGATGGCGCGACCGTCCCGGTTCGGTGACAAAGCGTTCGAATGGCTCACGCTCGCCATGGCGTTGACCGTGGTTGTGCTGGTCGTTTTGATTGGGTGGCAACTCTGGCGCGGATCTACGCTTGCGATCCAGAAATTTGGTTTTCATTTCCTAACCACATCCACCTGGGACCCAGTGGCCGAACAGTTCGGGGCGCTACCCTTTATTTACGGAACACTTGTTTCTTCGCTCATCGCGCTCCTGATTGCAGTTCCCCTGGGCATCGCCACAGCAGCCTATCTGACAGAGCTTGCGCCATTGTGGATTCGGCAGCCACTCGTTTCACTGATCGAAATGCTGGCGGCAATTCCGAGCGTGATCCTGGGCTTGTGGGGAATTTTCGTCATGATCCCGTGGCTGCGCGATTATCCATTTCCATTCCTCAAGCGGTTCTTCGGCTGGATACCGCTCTTCAGTGGGCCGATCTACGGGCCGTGCATGTTTGCTGGCGGAATCATCATTGCCATAATGATTCTGCCGATCATCACTTCGGTTTCGCGCGAGATCTTGCGCAGTGTCCCGGATTTGCAACGGGAAGCCGCCTACGCGCTGGGCGCGACTCGCTGGGAGGCAACGCGCATCGCGGTATTAAGCTATGCGAAGAAAGGGTTGTTCGGCGCGGTGATTCTGGGTTTGGGGCGCGCTCTTGGCGAAACGATGGCCGTTACGATGGTGATCGGCAACACACCGCAGATCGCCGCGTCTCTCTTCAAGCCCGGATACACGCTCGCCAGCGTGATAGCCAATGAGTTCACGGAAGCGACGACTGACATGTATCTGCAGGCGCTATTCGAAGTTGGCCTGGTTCTCTTTGGCACAACCATCCTGGTGAACCTTCTCGCGCAACTCCTTCTACGGACCATCGCCGTAAAATCCGCAACGCGAGCGGTGCAATAGCCATGCAATTTGAACGAGCACACAATCACACCTGGCGCAAAATCAAAAGCGGGCTGGCGTGCGGAATTGCTTTTGTATCCGCTGTTCTTGTGATCTCGCCCTTGGGCCTGGTGTTTTTTTATCTCCTTGTCAATGGCGCCGGTTCAGTGAACTGGGATTTCTTCACGAAATTGCCCGCCCCAGTTGGAGCGGTCGGCGGCGGCATGGCAAACGCCATCGTCGGTACGCTCGAGCTGCTCGCGTTTGCGGGCGTGATTGGAATTCCCATCGGCGTGCTCGGGGGAGTGTACCTTGCCGAGTATGGCTCGGCTCGGATCAATTCTTTCCTGCGGTTTCTAGCGGACGTCCTCAACGGCATTCCGTCGATCACCTGGGGCGTCGTGGTTTACGGACTGGTGGTGTTGCGTTTCAAAGGGTTCTCAGCATACGCCGGCGGTCTCGCATTGGGCCTCATCATGATTCCACTGATCCTGCGCACGACCGAGGAAGTTATTCTGCTCGTGCCGAATGGATACCGTGAAGCGGCGCTCGCGCTTGGCGTCAGCCGCTGGAAAACAATCGTCCACATTGTGATGAAGACCGCGTCAAAGGGGATCATCACCGGGATTTTGCTCGCTCTCGCTCGCGTGGGCGGCGAAACGGCCCCGCTTCTTTTCACGGCTTTCGGTAATCGTTTCTGGAATCACAGCCTCAGCCAGCCCATCGCCGCATTGCCGTTGCAGATTTTCACGTACGCGATTTCTCCCTACGATGATTGGCATCGACAAGCCTGGGCCGGCGCGCTCGTCCTCGTCACGGGTGTTTTTTGCGTTAATGTAACAGTTAGAATTCTGACTCGAGGCCGTACGGCGTCGGTCGTCTAGGCTTCCGCAGATGGAGAATCTGGCTATGGAAACAACTGAACGAAGCGTTATCGAGCGCGCCGAACAACGGTCCGCGCCGCCGCCCGAGGTGGAGGCTCCGATGGCATGCACGTTTCAAGTAAAAAATCTCTCAATTTGGTACGGCGAGAAGCGTGCGATCGATAATGTTACGCTGGACGTCGCCTCAAATGCCGTCACCGCAATCATTGGGCCGAGCGGCTGCGGTAAATCGACACTTCTCCGGGCTCTGAATCGCATGCACGAGCTGGTGCCGAAAACGCGGATGGAAGGAACGGTTCTGCTACACGGCGAAAACCTCTATTCGAGCACGGTCGATCCGGCGACCGTTCGGCGTCGCGTCGGCATGATTTTTCAAAAATCGAATCCCTTTCCGACCATGACGATCGGCGAAAATGTCGTCATCGGCTTGCGATTAAACGGAGTGCGCAACCAACGGTTTCTCGATGAACGCTTGGAAAAATCGCTTCGTATGGCTGCCCTGTGGGATGAGGTCAAAGATGACTTGCACAAACCGGGCACAAGCCTTTCGGGCGGCCAACAGCAGAGGCTTTGCATTGCACGGGCGCTCGCAGTTGAACCGGAAGTGATTTTGATGGACGAGCCGTGTTCGGCGCTTGATCCCATCGCCACGGCAAAGATTGAGGAATTGATCAACGAACTCAAAGCGCAGTACACGATCGTGACCGTTACGCACAACATGCAACAAGCTGGCCGGATTTCCGATTATACCGCTTTCCTTTATATCGGACGGCTAATCGAGTTCGGGCCGACCACGAAAATTTTCACAAACCCAAGCGAAAAACAGACGGAGGATTACATTACTGGCCGATTTGGCTAATGAATTGATGAAATGATCGCGCATAAACACATCTTAGGAACATTCGATGAATCGCTCGCGGCGCTGCGTAACAACGTGCTCATGATGGCTGGGCTGACTGAGCGCAGTCTGGAGCGGGCGATGAAGGGTTTGGTGAATCGCGACGACAATATTTGCGCAACTGCAATCGCCGACGACGAAGAGATCGACCAGTTGGAGAAGCAGATCGATAAGGACGGCGTGGATATTTTGCTGCGTTTTCAGCCGGTTGCTTCCGATCTGCGCCGCGTCGTAGCGGCAATGAAACTTTCATCAAACCTCGAGCGCATGGCCGATATGGCGACTACGATCGCGCGACGCGCACGCAAATTGAACCGGCATCCGCCGTTGCCCGAAGTCGAATTGATCAGACCGATGTACGAGCACGCGATGTCGATGTTCAAAGACAGCGTGGACGCTTTTGTGCGTGAGGATGTTGATCTTGGCCGCGCAGTCGTTCCGCGCGATGAAAAGCTGGATCAGTTGAATCGCGCGGCCAGCCACAAACTGGTCGAGCGCATGGCGCAAGACCCGGACCAATTGCGCGGTTACCTGAATCTCATTTTTATTGGCCGCTGCCTCGAGCGCGTGGGCGATCATGCCACGAATATCGCCGAAGACGCCGTTTACGCGGCGGCCGCGGAGGACATCAGGCACCAAACTGCCGCAGCCTCCGTCTAAGCTGGTACGCGTTGCATATGCGCGCCTAATTGTCGATGTTAAGAGATGCCTGAAGCTCAGGCCACTGCCCGGACCGAAGAGCAAAGCCCCGCGATTGCGACTCCGGAGGTCGTACGAACCGCGCATGAGCGTTTTGGTGACCCAAAAAATTTCATTAACCGGGAACTAAGCTGGCTCGAGTTCGACCGGCGCGTGCTCGAAGAAGCGCAGGACCCGAGGCAACCGCTCATTGAGCGGGTCAAGTTTCTAACCATCGTCAGCTCGAATCTGGACGAGTTTTTCGAGATTCGCGTCGCCGGAATCAAACAACAGATCGAGAGCGAGACCAGCGAGATCGGTCCGGACGGTTTAAGCCCAACGGAGACATTCGACCGCATCCAGAAAACGGTGCGCGAACTCGTGGCGACGCAATATGCGCTCTGGAAAAATGAATTGCTGCCAGAACTGGCAAAGAACGGGATTTACGTACGCGAGATCGCGGAGTTGCCGGCGAAACGCGCGGCCTGGGCGCACCGTTATTTTCAACAGGAAGTCTTTCCAATGCTGACGCCGCTGGCTGTGGATGCCAGTCATCCGTTCCCGCACCTCCTCAACCGCAGTCACAATCTGCTGGTGCGAGCAAAGACGCGCCGTCGCGGCGAACCGCTGCACGCCATCGTACAGGTGCCGCGGGTTGTTCCGAGACTGATCTTGATGCCTCGGGGCACTGGCGCGAACGAGCCGTGGGAATACATTTACCTGGCGTCGCTCATCAAACAGCACATCGCCGAATTGTTTCCCGGCTTGATCCTCGATGGCGCACACGCGTTTCGCGTGACTCGCAACAGCGACCTCTACATCGACGAAGAGGAAGCGGAAAATCTTTTGCGCACCATCGAGCAGGAACTGCGGCGCTCAAGGCGCGGCAACGCCGTCCGTCTCGAAGTGGAAGCTGATTGTCCGAAAGATTTTCTCGAATTGCTGCTGCGGTTTTTCAATCTGTCCCAAGCAGATGCATACAAACTGGACGGACCCCTTTCCATGACGCATCTCGCGCCACTGGTAGCGAATGATGCGCTTGCGAAATTAAAAGACCGTCCGTTTCAACCGGCGCGCGATCCTGCCTTGCCGCTACATGTCGATTTTTTTGAAGTTTTGCGGCACCAGGACGTGCTGCTCCATCATCCCTACGACAGCTTCGATCAAATCGTGGAATGGATCGAAGCTGCCGCTCGCGACCCCCAAGTGCTGGCAATCAAAATCACGCTGTACCGCACCAGCGGCGATTCACCGATTGTCGAAGCGCTCATCGACGCAGCGAACGCCGGAAAACAAGTTACCGCTATTGTCGAGCTGCGAGCGCGCTTCGATGAGGCGAGCAACATTCAATGGGCGCGTCGCCTGGAAGAAGCCGGAGCTCACGTGATCTATGGCGTAGTCGGTCTGAAGACGCATTGCAAAGCGCTGCTCATCGTTCGCCGCGATGCCGACCAGCTCCGGCGCTACGTCCACCTGGGAACTGGCAACTATCATTCACGGACTGCACGCATTTATACCGACTTCAGTTTGCTCACCAGCGAGCCGCAATTGAGCGAGGAGGTGGCGACTGTTTTCAATACTCTCACTGGCCTTGCTGGCTATCCGGGCCTGAAAAAATTGATGGTTGCGCCCTTCGACATGCACAGCCGGTTGATTGCATTGATCGAGCGCGAACGCGACAACGCACAGGCAGGCAAACCGGCGCGTATCGTTGCGAAGCTGAACGCGCTGGTCGATCAGGAGATCATTGAGAAACTCTATGAAGCCTCCTGCACAGACGTGAGCATCGATCTCATCGTCCGCGGTATCTGTTGTTTGCGTCCCAAAATTCCCGATCTCAGCGAAAATATTCGCGTCATCAGTATCGTTGGCCGGTTTCTCGAGCACAGCCGGATTTTTCATTTCGAAAATGGCGGACAGCCCAAGGTCTTCCTCTCGAGCGCGGATTGGATGCCGCGAAATTTCTACCGGCGAATCGAATTGGCGTTCCCGGTCGAAAACCCAATGTTGCGCGACCAAATCATTAACGAGGTGCTTCCAAGTTTTTTAAACGATCGAGTGAAAGCACGCGAGCTTCAGCCGGACGGAAGCTATCGGCGCTTGAAACCCGAAGGTTCGGAGCCGAGCGCGCAGGCGCAATGGCATTTTCGTGAAGTCTCGCGCGAGCGCGTAAAAAAAATGACCGGCTCAAAGAAGAAATTGCGTGCCGACAAATTAATTCCGATCACCGTAGCCAGTGACAAATCTGCGGCTCCAGCGGAATCCGGAACTGATCAGCAGCCGACGTCAACGCCCTCGGCCAAAACGACGAAACAGTCGTGATGCGGAGAAAAATCCTGGTCATCGACATCGGCGGCTCGAATGTGAAGCTGATGATTTCGCGCTCGGGAAAACGGAAATTCAAGTCCGGGCCGCACTTGACGCCGCGCGCGATGGTAGCGCAGATCGAACCGTTAGTCAGCGATTGGAAATTCGACGCGATCTCGATGGGATTCCCATCACCCGTGCGCGACGGGCAAATCGTAAGCGAGCCGAAACATCTCGGAAAAGGCTGGGTTGGATTCGATTTCGAAAAAGCATTCAGCAAACCGATCCGCATCATCAACGACGCATCCATGCAGGCGCTCGGTAGTTATCATGGCGGACGAATGCTTTTTCTCGGACTCGGCACAGGCCTCGGCTCAGCTCTGGTGTGGACCAATTATGTCCTCCCGCTAGAATTGGGTGATCTGCCGTATCGCAACGGCAGCATCATCGAAGATTATCTCGGGAAACCGGGTTTGGCGCGGCTTGGCGAAAAGACTTGGCGGCGCGACGTCGAGCACGCCCTCATTCAATTGAAAAAAGCACTCATTGCCGATTACGTGGTCCTCGGCGGCGGCAACGCTAAAAAATTCGATGAACTGCCGGAAGGAATCGAACGCGGCCACAATCGCAATGCATTTTTGGGCGGAACACGCTTGTGGCAAATTGACCCGCGGACGCGTCGGCCGAAGTGGCAAATCCTTTAAACGCTTTACGATTCGACGCCTAACCCTTCAACGCTTGAACGATGGAACTTTATCTTCTGAGACATGGTGAGGCCGATTGGCCGGACTGGAACAAATCCGACGATGAACGTCCGCTGACCAAACGCGGCAAGAAAGAAATGCAGGAAGTGGCAAAATTTCTCGGCCGCCTGAAAGTGCGGCCCGACTTGATCGTCACGAGTCCGCTGCCGCGGGCATCGCAAACAGCTGAGATCGCAGCCGATTATTTGAAAGCGAAAGTTCGAAAGGACGAATTGCTCGCGCCCGGATTTGGGATGAGCGAACTGCGAACGGTGCTGAAACGGCATCGCGCAAAAGTCTTGATGCTGGTCGGGCACGAACCCGACTTTACGAATGTCATTTCGGGATTGACCGGCGCTTCGCTCAAGCTTTCCAAAGCCGGCGTCGCGCTGCTCGATGTTGATCCGGAGTCCGAAGAAGGAAAACTTCTCTGGCTTTTCCCGCCAAAATTTTCTCGAAAGTCTAAGTGACGAGCGCTTTCGCAAGCGAGTGCGATGATTTGCCTTCCCAGCCCTCAAGCCAACTGGTGACGCGAGCGGCGAAATCGCGCGGGCGCTCGGCGAAGAAGTGTTCTGCGAGCTCCGCTGCGCCCCGTTGCAGATCGCTCTGGCTGACTTCAATCACGGCGAGCAGCTTGTGACCTTCGCGTTGCCATTTCGATTTTCCATGTTCGCTCCGCAATCTCTCGCCGAGGAAACTCAGGTCGTGCGCACGACCGAGCAGATCGCCTAACGAATGTAGGTCGTCGCTCAGGGTCTTTAACACGACCGGATTGATTGGCCGGAGGATGCGTAGTTGATACCAAAGTGTTTTCGCTTTGGTCCTGAACGCGTGAAAATTTTCGGCGGTCGGATTTGCTGTAGCTTTAGCGAGCGCTTTCCTGGCCTGCTTGTAACTTGCCTGCACGGCGCGGCGGAGCTGTTTACTGTTAAATTGGTCGAGGGTCCAGTGATCGAGGGATGAGCCGGCGTGCTCCAATAGAGGGACCGCTTGTGTTTGCCACTCCGCAAACGCGGCCATGAAATTTTCCAGTTCCAAGGTCAGCATCGCTTCGAGTTTTCCGTAAGCGTTGCGGCGATGGCGCTGGGTGACTTCTTGAAGTTGCCTCACGGTTTGCAAGCGCACTTCGGCATCGCGGATTTCCGAAGTCAGCCGCCCGACATCGCGCAGGCCACGGTCTTGTTTCCGGAAGAGACCTCGTCCGATCTCCTTGCGCACCAGTCGCAGCGCCCCGCGCGCTTTCTTCAAGTGCTTGCGCATTTCGTGCACCGGCGTGTCGTCGGTTTTCTCTTCGCCTTTGGCAATGGCGATGGCGCCCTCGATTTGTTTGCAGCAGATCTGGCGAAGATTATCGCCTAACGTTTCGCCGTGCCGTAATTCGTAGCTCATTGCCGATCTTATTCGCGGGCCAATCTCACATTGCTGTAACGTTTTTCGCCGGTGATTTCACGCCCAAACCAGCGCGGGGGTTTGAATTGGCGGCAGCTCGCCTGGCTTGGGAATTCCACTTCCGCCACCATCAAACCATGATTGCTGCCGTGATAAATGTCGATCTCGATCTTAAGATTTTTCCACGGAATTTCGTAGCGGGTCTTGCGCAATCGCCGCCCCGCCGTGGCCGGCCATAGAGTGGCAAATTGCTTCGGGCTCAGCCGGATTTCGCGTTCTTCCCTCGCCGACCCCCGTCCGACTTTGAACGTAAGGAAAGCTGTTTTGCTTTTTTTGCGCAAGCGGACGTGTCGCCCGCCGGTTTCGCTCGCCAGATAGCCCTGCGCGATTCGGAAATGCCTTGAGCGCAACATTTCCAAAGGCAATCGCTTGATCAAAAATTTACGTTCGATCTCGCGCGACGAGACGTGATGGGGCCGGCGCATGTCGTCGATTCAAACGTTTCTTGAGCGAATCGCCAACAATTATTCGCCAGAAAAATTCACATCTGGGGATGCGGCCGGCGATCATGCCAATTCTTGTTCAGCGCGACCCGGTTGCAGGATCACGAGCGCGGATGGTCGCACTGTGATCTCAATTTCCCTGCGCTGTTTCGATCCCTGTTTTTTGCGCGGCCAGAGTTTGTCGTCGAGGTGAAGTTTCGACGATCCTTGCCAAACCACCTGTAACTTGCGGAACCGTCGAATCGGCAATGGGAATTTGGGCTTTTTCCCTGCCAGCCTTGCATCAAGATGATCCATGAGAAGGGAGCGATCGCTTTCGCGTGCGCACACGAAATCGAGCTGGCCATCCCTGGTCGCGGCTTGCGAGGCGAGATAAAGCGCCGGACCAATCGAACGAATGTTCATGGCTTCCCAAAGGATGTATCGGTCGGAAACGTCTTCGCCCTCTATGTCGATCTTCCATTCCCGTGTCGGATACTCGTGCAGCATCCGGCGCAAAAGCGAAACATGCCGCGTCATTTCCTGTTCGCTGGAGAGGCTTTTCGTTTTCTTCGCCTTCCGCTTCGCGGCGGAAACATAATCGGCCAGCAGGCCGCCCCCGACGCTTTCAAAAAAATAGCGCTTTCCCCACGGTCCACGGGCAAAACCGACGTCAAAGGTGAGCTTTTTTCCGCCTTCGAGTCGCCCAATGATTTCCTCTGGCGAGGCAATGAAACCGAGACTTCGCGCCAGATTATTGGCCGTACCAAGCGGGAGAACACTCAACGGAATGCCGCTGTCGATCAATCGGCAGCCAATTTTGCCGACCGTACCGTCGCCGCCGGCAGCGAGAACGAGATCGGTGGTTTTTTTCAAAGCTTTTTTGTAATCGCTCTTTTTGGTCGATTGGTAAGTGGCGTGATGTCCGGCTTTGGCCAGCGCCGTCATCAATTGCTTTTCGCCGTGCTCGGCATCCCCGGCCTTCGGATTATGCATCAGCGTGATTCGCATGCCTATTCGCAGAGATTCTTCCTGCAAACTATTCGGCCAAAACCAATCTGACACGCGTTTCTTATTAATGTGAAAAGACGAATCCTGATTTCGAACGACGACGGCATCTACAGTCCCGGGATTTTGGCGCTGGCGAAAGTTGCATCACACTTCGGCGAGGTGCGCATTGTCGCGCCGGATGTCGAACAATCCTCCATGAGTCACGCGATCACTTCGTCACGGCCGCTGCGCTATAGGCGGATTCCATTGGGCAACTTCGAGGCCTATCGTGTCAATGGCACACCGGCCGATTGTGTCGCGCTCGGCACTCACCACTGGGGTCATATCGATCTCGTCCTTTCCGGGATCAATCTGGGTCTGAATCTTGGCAACTCCTGTTGGCATTCCGGCACGTTGGCGGCTGCGAAACAAGCCGCGTTGCTCGGACTGCGCGGCATCGCCATAAGCGCACCGGTCACCAACAGCCGTGAGCCAAACTTCACCGAGCTCGAGCCGTACGTCAGCAAGGTCATCGACCTGCTCCTCGCAGAAGAGAAGATGTCCCTCGTGAATGTGAACCTGCCGGAAAAACCGAAAGGAATTCGCTGGACCCGTCAATCCGTGCGCCACTACGACGGCAAAGTTGTTCCCGGAAAGGACCCGATGGGCCGCCCGATTTTTTGGTTTACCATCACGCCGCTGGAAGGAGCCGAGGAAGGGACCGACCGCTGGGCGGTCGAGCATAATTGGGTATCAATCACTCCTCTGCGTCTCGATCTCACCGACGAAAAGGATCTCGCGCGCGCCCTATCGCTTGCACAAACGCCACCAGTAAGCGCAGCCAAAAAGCGGTGAACAGGTTAAGGCGAGCCTTACGGTTTCGGGGAACCTGCTGGTGAAGCAGCTGGTGGTGCGCTGCCAGCGGGCAAAACGCCGGCGCCAGAATTCGGCACAGCAGAAGCGGCCGGCGATGGAGACGTCCGTGCCGCCGCAGGCGCGGGCGAAGTTTGCGGTGCGGCTTGCGTTTTCATCAGCTCACGCCGGAAGGCGGTGTCGGCGGTGCTTTTGTGCGCATTAAGGATCGACAAGGCAAATGTCAGCACGAAAAAAATGCCGGCCAGCCACGTGGTGAACTTCACCAGGACGTTGGTCGTTTGCGCGCCGAAGATATTTTCCGTGACGCCGCCGCCAAATGCCGCACCCAAGCCTTCGCTCTTTGGCCGTTGCATCAGGATCACCAGCACCATGAGCACCGACACGAGTACGAAAAATCCCAGCAACAGGTTGATCAGAAGGTTCATCGGGACGCGAAATATCGCGAAAGCCGAGGCAGAAGCAAACCCGCTAGCGCCAGATACTCGAGACTGGATTCTGGATACTGGATAAACGGCCGCATGCTGGAAAATCCAGCATCGAGCATCTAGCATCCAGCATCTTTCTTAATCTTGTTCCAAATCGCGTCCATCTCCTCAAGATCGACATCGCCAAGGCGTTTGTCCTGCCTTCGCAGCTCATCCTCCAGTCGATTGAATCGCTCAACAAATTTGTCCGTGGCTTTCTGCAACGCGCTTTCCGCGTCGATCTTGCATTTCCGCGCCAGATTGACGGCCGCAAAGAGAACGTCCCCGATCTCATCTGCGATCATTTCTCGATCTTGCACCTCAATCGCGTCTTTGATTTCGCGAACTTCTTCTTCGACT
>QHOV01000078.1 GCA_003218885.1 Verrucomicrobiota bacterium
GAGCGGCTGCGAGATAATACGGCGCGCCTGGAAGGTGAATGGAATTTTTCGGATCGATGAACCATCCAAAAATTCGAAGGAATATCCATGGGCCGACAATGAACGTGATCGAACGCATGCTCTGGATCGCGCCTTGCAATTCACCCTGCTCGCGCTCGCTGACGCGATGAGTCATCATGCTCTGCGCGGCTGGCATGGAAATATTCCAAAGTGAAATGATCGGGATCGAAGCCAGCAACCACGCGCCCGTTTTGGCCAGGCCGGCGACAAACATTCCGCTCGATCCAAAAAACTGGCCGATGTAAAGCGTCCGTTTTTCGCCGAAACGTTTCACCATTACACCAGTCAAGCCTCCTGAAATAGCTGCTGTCACGATGCCGACAACCATCAGCGATATTCCGATCATTCCCTGACTCCAACTATAGCGATAGATCGCGTAAAGTGCCCAGACGCTAAACACGTTGTGCGCGAGATAGGCCAGAAATTGGATTATGGTCAGCCGCCAAAGTTCATGATGAGAACGCAATAGCGCGAGCGAGCCGACCGGGTTCGCGCGCCGCAGCTCGAATTGTTTTCGCTGATTTTGCGGCAATGATTCCGGAACGAAGAAGTAACCCCAGAGCCAATTCGCCAGGCTAAGAGCGGCTGCAATCCAAAACGCGAGACGCGGATTGACATCGCCCGCCAATCCACCAATTGCTGGTCCGAACGTGAATCCGATGCCGAATGCCACGCCGATCAGGCCGAATGCTCCAGCCCGTTTATGTTTCGGCGTAACATCGGCGATGTAAGCCATCGCCGTCGGAATGCTTGAGGTCGTGATCCCAGAAATAATTCGGCCAAGGAAAAGCCAGTTTAACGTAGGCGCCATCGCCATCACGATGTAATCCAAACCGAGACCAAGGTTTGAGAGCAGAATGATAGGGCGTCTTCCAAATCGATCTGACAAAACTCCGAGCAAGGGTGAAAAGAAAAACTGCATCAGTGCGAAGACCACCGCGAACCGGGCGCTCCATTTCGCCGCATCGGTCATCTCGCCACCGAGAAAATCGAGAATCAGCTTAGGCAAAACGGGAATGATCAAACCCATTGCCAGAATGTCGAGGGTCACCGTGACGAGAATGAAAATAACCGCGGCGGGGCGAGATTTCATTGCGAGCGGAGCATGAACGCAACGTTGTAGCGGCGGTTGTGTCAACCGCCGAAGCAAATGAAGGTGTTCGCCACGGCGAACGCCTCTACAACTAATCTGCCGGTAAATCATGATGCGACTTTCCTATCGCTCGCCCAAGACGGAAGTGCGCGAGAGTAAGATCCATGGGCGCGGTTTATTCGCCACGGCTGACATTGCAAAAGACGAAATCGTTGCGGTCAAAGGCGGCCACATTGTTGATCGAAAAACTTTGCGCGAAAAAATCACACCTCGCCTAGGGCCGGTGGAAATTCAGATCGACGACGATTTGTTCATCGTGCCTGTGACCCAAGAGGAGCGCGAGTCATCGATGTTGTATTCGAATCACTCTTGCGATGCGAACATCGGGATGCGCGGCGAGATCACGTTCGTGGCAATGCGCAACGTCCGCTCCGGCGAAGAGCTGACGCATGATTGGGCGATGACCGATGACGACGATTATTTCGTCGAATGCAAATGCGGCGCGCCCAATTGCCGGAAAATTTTAACTGGCAAAGACTGGCAGCGGTCGGATTTGCAAAAGCGTTACGCGGGATACTTCTCAGCCTATCTTGCGCGGAAAATCGCCATGGTCAATATCCGACGTTAAACTCTACCGAAATCTGCCGCACAATGTACGAGCATCGAAAGCAGCCTCTTCTCAGCCGGCTCGAATTTTTGAAGCGCGTTGGGCGGCATGGGCTGGTGGCGCTTGGAGTTTTAGTGTTCGGACTTGGAAGCGGCATTCTCGGCTATCATTTTATCGCTCATTTGAGCTGGATCGATTCGCTTTTGAACGCGTCGATGATTCTCGGCGGGATGGGTCCGGTCGATCCGTTGAAGACCGACTCGGCGAAAATTTTCGCGTCGTGTTACGCTCTCTTTTCGGGGCTGGCGTTCATCGGCATCGTATCGGTGCTGCTGGCGCCCTTTGTTCATCGCCTCTTGCATCGCGTTCACGCCGAGGAGCAGTGAATAGATGGATTTTCTGAAGCGCTTCGCGAGTAGCTCAGATCTCTTCGGTATGAAAAAGTTCTTATTATATTCGTTTATCGCAGGGGCCGCTCTGGCCGGAATGGCAGGTTGCGCACAGGTAAAGAAACCGGCGGTGCAGGTCAAGGCGGCGGCGGTCGGTTCGCGTTTCGATCAAGTCGGGCGGGTTACGCTGTATGCCGGCGAGCCGTGCACAACACAAATCATGTTCGATTTTCACGGTGCAGGATCAACGGTCTGGCTGGCGGCACCTAGGCGGGAAACGGAAATCCTCACCGACGCGGCGAAGAAGAACCGGCGCGTCCATATTTCGGGAAAATGGCGACGTGGCGGACAATCAAACTGTCGCTACGTTGAAGTCACGAGTGCGGAGGTAACGAGATGAAATCAAACGATATTGAGGAAGCCGGAGGAAGGTTCGGCCCGGTTGCAATTCGCGCACTGGCCATTGGCGCGCAATCGGTTGGTGCGGTCGCTGCCGGCGCGATCGCAGTCGGCGCGGTGACGCTTGGGCTGGTTGCGATTGGCCGCCTGATAATCGGCCGCGCGAAAATCAAACGACTCGAAATCGGGGAGCTGCGAGTAACCCGCCTGCACGTGACCGAATCAATGATCACGCCGCCACAGGCGCGGTGATGAGTAACCCGGACAATCGTGTCTGCGTGCCGCCGCCTACACAGGCAGGATTGCCTGTGTCACGCTTCAGTAGCGATAATGCTCGGATTTGAACGGGCCGTCGATCGAAACGCCGAGGTAGTCGGCTTGTTTTTCGGAGAGCTTCGTCAATTTCACGCCGATCTTTTCCAAGTGCAGCCGCGCGACTTCTTCGTCGAGTTTTTTCGGCAGAACGTAAACGCCAACCTTGTAGGTATCGCGATTCTTCCAGAGATCGAGCTGCGCGAGGACCTGGTTGGAAAATGAATTGGACATGACGAAGCTTGGGTGACCAGTGGCGCAGCCGAGGTTCACGAGCCGGCCTTCGGCGAGCAGGAAAATCTCGTGGCCATCCGGGAACGTGTACTTGTCTACCTGCGGTTTGATGTTGGTTTTCTTCACGCCTTTGGCGGCGTTGAGCGCATCGACCTGAATTTCGTTATCGAAATGGCCGATGTTTGCGACGATCGCTTGATCTTTCATCCGCTGCATGTACTCGAGCGTGATCACGTCGACGTTGCCGCTGGCGGTGATATAAATGTCGCCGCGGCCCAGCGTCTCTTCGATAGTGGTGACTTCGTAACCTTCCATCGCGGCCTGCAGAGCGTTGATGGGATCGATCTCGGTGATGACGACGCGCGCGCCCTGGCCGCGCAAAGACTGCGCGCAACCTTTGCCGACGTCGCCGTAACCACAAATTACGGCGACCTTGCCGGAAAGCATCACATCGAGCGCGCGATTCAATCCGTCGACTAGCGAATGGCGGCAGCCGTAAAGATTATCGAACTTCGATTTCGTGACCGAATCGTTGACGTTGATGGCAGGAACCAGCAGCCGGTTTTCCTGATGCATTTTGTAAAGACGATGCACGCCAGTGGTAGTCTCTTCGGAAACGCCGCGCCAATCCTTTACGATCTCGTGCCAGCGATAGGGATTCTCACGATGAATTTCGAGCAGCAAATCCTTGATCACCTGCTCTTCTTTGTTCGCCGATTTTGTCTTGGTCCAATCGCTTCCTTCCTCAAGTTCATAGCCTTTGTGAATCAGCAGAGTGGCGTCGCCGCCGTCATCGACGACAAGCTGCGGGCCTTTGCCTTCAGGATGCGAGATCGCGCGAATCTTGCGTAGAGAAAATATTACAGCTGGCCCAGCGCACGCTGGCGCCAAGATCGGTAAGTGTTTCGATCAGAACCGCTGTCTGAATTGTCATGTGCAGCGAGCCAGTGAGACGCACGCCCGCGAGCGGCTTCTGGGGCGCATATTTTTCTCGGATCGCCATCAGCCCCGGCATTTCCTTTTCGGCGATGGAAATTTCTTTTCTTCCGAAATCGGTCAACGAGATATCCGCGACTTTGTAGTCCTGCTTTGTCTTCGATTCAGTGATTGTCGTACTCATAAAAGTATTCAGTTTTCTACCTGACCAGCTTGTTTCAACTCTTCGGCCTTGTCGGCCCTTTCCCATGTGAGGGCATCAAGGTCATCCACGCGCCCGAAATGGCCGTAGTTGGTTGTCTTGCGATAAATCGGCCGAAGCAGACTCAGCTGCTTGATGATCTCAGCTGGCTTAAAATTAAAAACTTCCCAGATGGCGCGCTCCAATTTTTCTTCATCGACTTTGCCGGTGCAGAAAGTATCGACACTGACACTCACCGGCTCGGGGTGACCGATGGCATACGCGAATTGGACTTCGCATCGATCCGCCAAACCGGATGCGACTACATTCTTTGCGATCCAGCGTCCCATATATGCTGCGCTGCGATCAACCTTGCTCGGGTCTTTTCCCGAGAACGCGCCGCCGCCGTGCCGGCCCATTCCGCCATAGGTATCGCAAATAATCTTGCGGCCCGTGATGCCTGCGTCGCCTTCCGGGCCACCGATCACGAATCGGCCTGTTGGATTGATCAAATATGTTGTCTTCTCATCCAACCATTCCGCCGGCATCACTTTTTTGATGAGAAGTTCAGTGAGTGTCTCGCGCACTTCTTTTTGCTTCACATCGGCAGCATGCTGTGAAGAAACCACTACGGTCGTGGCTCGCACTGGCTCGTAACCATCGTACTCGATCGAGACTTGCGTTTTCGCATCGGGACGCAGCCAGGGGATTTCGCCCGATTTGCGCAAGCGCGTAAGCTCCCGCCCGAGTTTGTGCGCAAAAGAAATCGGCGCAGGCATCAGCTCTGGCGTTTCATTGCAGGCAAAACCGAACATCAATCCTTGATCGCCGGCGCCTTGCTCTGCAGTACTCTTTCCGTCAGCCGGAGCCTCATCGACTCCCTGTTTGATATCGCGGGATTGCTCGCTCATTTCGCAAATCACCCGGCAGGTGTCGGCGTGAAAAATGCAATCGCCATTGACATATCCGATGTCGCGGATGGCCGTGCGCACGCGCTCCTCAAGGTCAAACTTCGCGTTGCTAGTTATTTCCCCGGCGATGACGACGAGGTTGCCTTTGGCGAGCGTTTCACAAGCCACGCGGCTCAACGGATCCTGCTCAAGACAAGCGTCGAGAACGTAATCGCTGATGGTGTCACAAACTTTATCGGGATGACCTTCGGTGACGGATTCGGAAGAAAAAATGTAACGACGAGACATGGATTGAAGAACGTTAAAGCGTTAAAGCGGTTGGTCGTCGTAGACGTTTTTCAACGTTGTAACGATTCAACGCTTCAACGGTGTAACGATGTCGAAAGACATATTGACCAATCATGATACGTCGATATATCGTTGGCTCACAGAATGGCGTCAACCATTAATTTGTTGCGGTTGCTGGCAGACCCGACCCGGCTGCGTCTGTTGCTTTTGCTCGAGCAGGAAGAGCTTTCGGTAGCAGAGCTCCAGCAAATTCTGGGCATGGGCCAATCTCGGATCTCAAGTCATCTGGCCCAATTGAAACGCGCCGGCGTCGTCTCCGATCGCCGGGTAGGGAAAAATGTCTATTATGGCGCAAACCATCAGGGACGAAATTCGCAGCGAGAGCGCGTGGCGGAAATAACCCGGCTGCTTGCGCGCGAACTGCCGGAAACGTCGTGCGATCGCACGAGTCTCAAGCTCGTCCTGCACAAGCGACAGGACAAAGCGCGGAAATACTTCGACGAGCTGGCCGGGAAGTTTGGGCGAAGTTACGTGCCGGGCCGCTCGTGGAAGGCGCTGGCACACACGCTCATTACTCTTCTACCGCCGCTGACCGTGGCCGACCTCGGAGCAGGCGAGGGGACACTCTCGCAGTTGATGGCGAAAAAGGCGCGCAAAGTAATCGCCATCGATAATTCGCCAAAAATGGTCGAGTTCGGCGCTCAGCTTGCGAAGAAACATGGATTCAAGAATCTCGAATACCGGCTCGGCGACATTGAAGATCCGCCCATTGCGAAAAACAGTGTCGATCTTGCGATCCTCAGTCAGGCTTTGCATCACGCCATTCATCCCGAGCGAGCCATCGCGGCTGCCCGTCGGATTTTGAAACGCGGCGGTCGATTGGTGATTCTCGATCTTTTGAGTCACCGATTCGAACGCGCTCGCGAATTGTATGCAGATCACTGGCTGGGATTCAGCGAAGTGCAATTGCATCAGTTCCTGGAAAAGGGCGGTTTCCGAGACATTGAGGTCAGCGTGGTTTCTCGGGAAAAGCAAAGCCCGCATTTTCAAACCGTCTTGGCGACAGGGGTAAAGTGAACGAGGAGCTGAGTCTTTGTGTCTAAACGTTTGCCGTTGAGCTATAATCCAGACCAACCGAAATCTGTAGCCATGAGCAGCTTCTTCGAGGAAGTGAAGCGGCGAAAAGTTTACCGCGTGGCCATCGCTTACGTGGTTGCGAGCTGGGCACTGGCGCAAAGCCTTGCCCAAGTCCTTCCAGTTTTCGACATTCCGAACTCGGTAATTCGTGCGGTGATCGCAGTGATGCTGGTCGGTTTTCCGGTCGCATTGGTTCTTGCTTGGGTGTTCGACGTGACGCCGCAGGGAATCAAAACGACGCCGACGGTTGCGTCGCCGAAACAAGTTCGGCGCAACATCGCCATGTTGATCGCTGCCGGCGTAGCCATTTCAGCCGGCGTGGGGTTCTTTGTCCTTCCGCGCGCGTTTGCCCGCAAGATCGACAAATCGATTGCAGTATTGCCGTTTGAAAATCTAAGCGCCGAAAAGGAAAACGCCTATTTCGCCGACGGCGTCCAAGACGATGTGCTAACCAATTTGTCGAAAATCGGCGACCTGAAAGTAATTTCGCGCACATCGGTCATGCCATATCGAGGAAAGGCATCGAATATTCGTGAAATCGGCAAGACGCTGGGTGTGGCAACGATTTTAGAGGGGAGCGTTCGCCGGATCGGGAATCGCGTGCGCGTGAATGTTCAATTGATTAACACCGCGAACGACGAACACATCTGGGCGGAAGACTACGATCGCGATTTGACCGATGTGTTCGCAATTCAAACTGACCTGGCACAGAAAATTGCGAGCGAACTGCGGGCAAAACTCTCGCCCAGTGAAAAAGCACAGATCGAAAGCAAGCCAACGGATAATGGCGAGGCCTACCTTGCTTTTGTCCAGGCGCACAATCTTTCCTGCGCCTTTCAGGATTTCGACAAACTGAAACAAGGCGAGCAACTCTACGAGCGCGCAATCGAGCTCGACCCGAAATTCGCGCTCGCAATGGCGCGCTACTCACAACTGGAAAGTTGGATCCTGCATACTTTCGACCGGACGCCGCAACGTCGGGAAAAAGCGCGCAGCCTGGCGGAACGCGCGCTGCAACTGCAGCCTGACCTGCCCGAGGCGCACCTGGCCCTAGGATACTCATATTATTACGGCGATAACAACTACGACGCGGCGCTGAAAGAATTCGAAATTGCGCAACGCGGATTGCCTAACGAATCGGACGCGTATCTCGCGATTGGCGCGATCCAGCGCCGGCAGGGCAAATGGACGGAATCGACCGCCAATATCGAGAAGTCCGCCAGTTTGAACCCGAAAGACAGCTGGCCGCTGCAAAATCTCGCTGACAATTACCAGGTGCTGCGGAACTTCGATGCGGCTAACAAAGCGATTGACCGCGGGCTCAATATGAATCCAGACGGCGTGGGACTTTGGGAGGCCAAGTCCAAGCTGGCCATCGCTGAGAAAGGCGATTTCAGCGTCGCAGAGAAAGCATTTGCGGTCGCGAAATCGATCCCGATGACCAATGAGGAGAAACTTAGGATCGCCGGCGCGCGCGCGGACGTTTTTCTTTTGGAACGGAAATATGAAGAAGGATTGCGCGAAGCCGAAAGTCTGCCGGACGATCTCTTCCACGAGTTCCAGCAGCACTTGAGTGGGAAATATTTTCTCATCGGCTTTGCGCGAAAGGCGCTTCAGGACGAAGCCGGCGCGCGAGCCGCCTTCCTGAAAGCAAAAGACCTCCTCGAAGGACAACTGAAAGGAAGTCCCGATGCGGAGGACATGCATATTCAACTCGCGAAAGTTCTCGCCTATCTCGGAGAAAAAGATGCCGCGCTAACTGAAGCGCGGCGCGCCACCGAATTGCGTCCGGAGAGCAAAGACGCCTTTGGCGGCCCGGAAATTGCCGCTGGGGTGGCTGAAGTTCACGCCGTTCTTGGCGAAAATGATCGCGCGATCGAAATCCTAGACGGATTGTTGAGCCGGCCGAGCGCTGTCACCGTGCAGGGACTCAAAGTAAATCCGATTTGGGACCCGTTGCGAAACGATCCGAATTTTCAAGCTTTGCTGACTAAATACAGTGGCAAAGCGTAAGGCCGCGCTGCTCCTTCTCGCCGTTGCGGCCACGGCGCACGCGGATTGGTCGATTCGCTCGACTGACTCGGAACCGGCCCGCGAAGGAATCATGCATCGGCACGTCGTTCTGGAAAACGCTAGTGCGGATGAGAGCGCTGTTGTCGATCTTGCAATTTTCTCCTCTAAATCCTGTACCTTGCGGGTAATCGACAATCCAACCGGCGAAACTTTGTCGGACACAATGCGACGCGAGAAATGCGCCGCGGGAGTAAACGGCGGTTATTTCAGCTCCGATTTCGCGCCGATTGGCTTATTGATTAGCGATGGCAAAATGATTGCCCCATTGCAACGCGCTCGATTGATCACCGGCGTCCTCAGCGCGTCGGTTCGCGGAGTGCAGATCCTGCGAGTCCGCGAATTTTCCCGACCAGAAAAGATAGGCGCTGCGGTTCAATGTGGACCGTTTCTTGTCGATCATTACGACCGCGTTCATGGCCTCGATGATTCAACCGCGGCGCGCCGGAGTTTTGCCGCTACCACAACGAATGATCGCGCGTTGCTCGGAATTTCCTCCGAAATCTCGCTCGCCGAATTGGCGGCGATTCTTACTACAACGCGCTTGGCCGATGATTTGAAAATTCAGCGCGCACTGAATCTCGATGGCGGATCTTCTAGCGCATTTTGGTTTGCGCGCGAGAACGGCAGTGCGTTTTCGATTCGCGAGCAAAAACCGGTGCGCGATTTTGTGGGAATCGTACCGAAATAAAGTTGTAGGGCAGGCGCTTCGCCTGCCAAGTTTTTGATTCGGCAACCGGCGCGGTTGCCCTACAATTTCGCGAGATGCGTACCTTTGGCGGATTCAGATCAGGCGACAAATTTTTTTACGGCGAAGTGCGCGGCGACGATGTGCACGTGTTGGCGAAACCGTATTGGATTGAGATCGAACCGACCAGCGCCGTAATGAAGCTGGCAGATTTGCATGTCGATCTGGCCGTGGCGCCATCGAAATTAATCGCGGTCGGCCTGAATTACTCCGATCACATCGCGGAGATGAAACGAACCGAATTAGGCGCGCCGTTAATCTGGTTTAAGGCGCCGAGCTCGCTTTTGCCGCATAACGGCGCGATCGAGATTGCGTTTCCCGAGCATCGAACCGATTTCGAAGTGGAGCTAGCGGTGGTGATCGGCGCTCCAGCGAAAAACGTCAGCGTGAACGAGGCGCTCAATCGCGTGTTCGGTTACACAATCGGCCTCGATATTACCGATCGCGATCTGCAAAAGCAGGAAAAGCAGTTTGGCCGGTGCAAATCATTTGATACGTACACGCCGATTGGACCGTACGTTTATGCCGATGTGGATGTGAGCGACGTTTCACTCGAGCTGCGACAGAATGGCGAGCTGCGCCAGAGCACGCGCACGAACGGAATGATGTATTCGGTTGCGCGGCTTATTTCATTCGCGAGTCAGTCGCTTACGCTTTTGCCGGGCGACGTGATTTTAAGCGGAACGCCCGCCGGTGTCGGCCCAATTCATGCTGGAGATCAATTGGAAGCAGCAATCGACAATTGGCCGCGCATGCGGAACAGCGTTGCGATCGCGCCTAAGGCTACGTCTCGCGAGGGGAGAACAACGATTCAATGACTTGCCTTACATCCCGCGAGTAGGGATATTACGAAGTAAAAGGTGTGATGTGCAAACGGTAACGGGGGTCACAAAAAAGTGAAAATTTTTTCTCGACTCGCAACTCGTTCATTTTCAATAATCAGAAACTCGTATCTAAATCGAGCTATTCATCAACTTACTGCTTCAACTATGAAAACCTCACTCATTGTTTGTCTGTCTTCACTCGCGCTTGCGCTGACTTCGCCTGCGCAATCTCCCGCTGCGCCAGGCGCGGCACAAACATCACCGGCTGGAGCGCCTCCGGCGGTGGGCCCGGGCGCGCCGGCGGCAGTGAGTCCCGGTGCGCCAGCTGCGGCGAGCCCGGGCGCGCCGGCTCAAGTGGGAAGCGCGCCGCCTGGCGAATCTCCCGCGCCAGGGGCAGCGGTCACCGCTAGCTTAAGCCCCGCAGCCGCAAGCCCGTCCCCAGCGGCTGAAGCGCAACCCAGCGGCGGCGTGCTCGGGAGCAATTGGTTGATCGACAAATTCCACAAGGGTGGTCCAATCATGTGGCCGATTTTGATTGTATCGATCATCGGGCTCACCGTGGTGATCGAGCGAATCTTTTGGTGGGGTGGCCGCTGGTTGCGCCGTGATCCCAAACGGATCGAGAAAGTGTTCACGGCGATTGAAAACGGCGACACCACCGAAGCCTCCCGGCTTTCCCGCGGATCGCGCGACCCGGTTTTGCGCATGATGTGGAACGGCCTCAATCACCAACACGCCTCGTTGCAGGGTGCATTGCAGGTCGCTGCCGGCATCGAGATCAAACGCGCCGGTCGATTCCTCGTCGTCATGGACACACTCGTAACTTTGGCGCCGTTGCTTGGTCTGTTAGGTACGATTACCGGTCTTATTAGGTCGTTCAGTTTTCTCGGCAACGAAGAGTTGGCGGTGCAAGCCGTCACGGGCGGTATTGCCGAGGCGCTTATTGCCACGGCGTGCGGTCTCGGTATTGCCATCTTCGCTCTGATTCCGTTTAACTTTTTTACTTCCCGAGTGTCTAACTTGGAGTTCGAATTGCAGACGGCAGCCACAAACCTGGAAGTGATGTTAGGAGCACAAACTTCGGCGCGCGACCTGGATTTCGCGGCGCAAGCCCCAGCTTCTGGCAAAGGCTCGTCGCTCTAAAGAATATTTTAAGGTATTTAATGAAGGTAAGCTCACCTATTCCACACAAGAAGGCGCGGATCGAGATCATTCCGTTGATCGACATCATGTTCTTCTTGCTTGCCAGTTTCATGATGGTGAGCTTGAGCCAGGTGCATCTGAAAGGGATCAAGGTGAACCTGCCCGCCGGTGTTTCGGGTGAGACGCAGACCAAGCGCGAGTACGTCAGTGTCTCCGTCGATAAAGATGGCCATTATTTCTTCGACAAGGATGAAATCGGTGGCGACGAACTGCTGAATCGACTGCGAATGGCGCACGCATCAGCCCCTGATGCAAAGGTGTTCCTTCGAGGCGATCGCGAGTCGGCCCACCTGAATGTTGCCCATGCGCTCGATATAATCCGCTCCTCCGGCTACTATAAAGTCTCGTTCGAAATTAAGAGCGAATCGCTCAAGGGAGTTCCCGGGCCCAAGTGATCTCGATATGGCAGCGACGAAAGTAAGACCGTTGATATACCGGCCGCCGCCCCGGTGGTATTTCTGGAGCGCCCTTGGCGCTGCATTAGCGATCCATCTCACAGCCGTTGCATTAGCTCAAAGGCGCGAGGCCGTTGCAGTAGAGCTTCCTCCTCAACCGCCGCAGGTCGTCGAGGCGACCTTGGCGCCACCGGAGGCCACGCCACCGCCGGAAGATATTCCGTTGCCGGAGCCTCCTCCTCCTCCCGACATCAAGCCAGAGTTCGTCGAGGAACGAACACCACCACCGCGGCCACCGCCATCGGCGCAACAAAAATTCACGCCGATTAAGGCTTCCGCGCTGTCGATGTCCCAAGCAAAAGCCCTCGCCATTAATGCGCCGCGGCCGCCGTACCCGTACGAGGCGCGTGCGCATCATCTCATGGGAAGTGGAGTGATCACTGTGAACGTTGACCCGGCAAGTGGCAATGTAACTGACGCTTCTGTCACGCAAAGTATTGGGAGTCCCATACTGGATGACGCCGCTACCAGCACCTTTCGGCGGTGGAAATTTAGACCCGGCTCAGTGTCCAAGGTCAGGATTCCCATCACTTTCACCATGACGGGCGCCTCGTACTAAACTTAATCGACATGAGAATCTCTTCGCCAGTTCCGCATAAACGAGCGCGCATCGAGATCATTCCATTGATTGACATCATGTTCTTCCTGCTTGCCAGCTTCATGATGGTGAGCCTGAGCCAGACCCACATGAAGGGTATTCGGGTCAATTTGCCGGCTGCGATTGGGCCTCCGCCAAGCGGAGTAAAAGATTTCGTCTCCGTAAAAGTGCTGGAAGGAAACGCGGTGTTTTTCGACAACGTGTACGTCTCAGAAGACCAGGTCCTGCCGCGCCTTTTTGAGCTCCACCGGGGAAATCCGGGCATCAAACTCTCCCTCAGCGCAGCGCCGACGGCCATGTACGGCGATGTGATTGGAGTGCTCGACAAAATTAGGCAGGTCGGAATTACAAAAGTTGGATACCAGATCAGGGCCGCTTCTGGCCCTGGCGCTTCGGCCCCGGCTCCAGGCGCTCCACCGCCAGCAGGAGCGCCACCACCACCACCACCGGGGCCTTAATCGGTCGTCTTAAGAGCTGCAAGTTTGGCAGTAAGCCCGGCAATCGCTTTCGCCCGGTGGCTGATCGTGTTCTTCAGTTCCGCAGGGAGCTCGGCAAAAGTCCCTTCAAATCCAGGCGGAACAAAAATGGGATCGTAGCCAAATCCGTGTAATCCGCGCGCACGCTCGACGATTGTTCCCTCGACAATTCCTTCGAACGTCCCGAGCAGTTCGCCCTGTTGCGCCAGCGCGATCACACAGCGAAAGCGCGCCGATCTCTTAGTTTCTTCGGCTCCGGTCCGAGCAAGTTCGCCCAGCAACTTGTCGACGTTCTGTTTGTCGGTTGCATTTTTGCCTGCGTAGCGCGCTGAAAAAATTCCGGGCGCGCCGCCAAGCGCATCGACTTCCAGACCGGAATCATCGGCAACAATGAGTCCCGGCAAATGTCTGGACGTGCCGACTGCTTTCAACGTCGCATTTTCTTCAAATGATTTTCCGTTCTCGCGTATGTCGGGAATTTCGGGATGCGCGAACAAATCGCTCACCGTGAAGGTCGGCCCGAGAATCTGCTGAATCTCGCGCGTCTTGTGCGCATTGCGCGTTGCGACAATCAATTGCATGCTCGAATACTGATTTTGGGAAGTTCGAGATCAAGCAATGAGCAGCGAGCGTCGCAAACCGTATCCATTCGACCAGATCGAACCAAAATGGCAGGCCATCTGGGAGGAGCGACAGCTTTTTCATGCGCCCAATCCCGGTGAGAAAGGTTTCGATGCTGCAAAGCCAAAATCTTACATCCTCGACATGTTTCCTTACCCGAGCGGGGCGGGCTTGCACGTCGGGCATCCCGAAGGTTACACCGCCACCGACATTGTTGCGCGCTACAAACGGATGCGCGGCTTCAGCGTGTTGCATCCGATGGGCTGGGACGCATTCGGCCTGCCCGCGGAGCAATACGCGATCAAAAGCGGCCAGCATCCCGCGGTCACCACGCGCGAGAACGTGGCGAAATTCAAGAGACAACTAACGCGAATCGGTTTTTCCTACGATTGGCAGCGGGAGATCAACACCACAGATCCGGGCTATTACAAGTGGACGCAGTGGATTTTTCTACAGATTTACAACTCCTGGTTTAATCCGGAGACAAAACGGGCCGAGCCGATTTCAACCTATCGTGGGACTGATCCGGACAGCGTTCGACTCGCCTATGTCGCTGATGTCCCGGTGAACTGGTGCCCGGAGTTGGGCACAGTCTTAGCCAACGAAGAAGTTGTCGATGGCAAAAGTGAAGTTGGCGGCTTCCCGGTTGTTCGAAGGCCGATGCGGCAATGGATGTTACGCATCACGGCGTATGCAGAGCGATTACTCGATGAACTCGACGAACTTGATTGGCCCGAAGGAATCAAATTACTCCAGCGCAACTGGATCGGCAGAAGCGAAGGTGCAGAGATCGATTTCAAGATCGATAAAAGTGACCAGGAAATTCGCGTTTTTACGACGCGACCCGACACGCTTTATGGCGGTACGTTCCTCGTGCTCGCGCCGGAACACTCGCTCGTGGATCTCATTGTCACCGAGGAGCAATGGCCCGTGGTACGCGAGTATCGTGAACGAACTGCGCGCAAGAGTGAGCTCGAACGTGCCGATCTGTCGAAAGAAAAAACCGGCGTGTTTACCGGCGCGTACGCCACTAATCCGGCGAACAACGAAAAGATTCCAATCTGGATTGCTGATTACGTGCTGGTTGGTTACGGGACCGGGGCAATCGGTGGCGTGCCCGCGCATGACGAGCGCGACCTGGAATTTGCGAAAAAATTCGATCTACCGATTGTGGTCGTTGTTCAGCCAAAAGGAGATGAACCGGCAATTGGATTCACTGGCGAGGGCATCGCGGTCAATTCGCCAATCATCAACGGCCTAACGAGCGCGGAAGCGAAGAAAAAAATCACTGCATGGCTGGAGGAACGCGGCTTGGGCAAATGCGCGATCAACTACAAACTGCGCGACTGGTTATTCTCGCGGCAGCGCTATTGGGGCGAGCCGTTCCCGATTGTTTGGGAAAATGGGAAACATCGCTCGTTAGGCGAAGATGAATTGCCGGTTGTTCCGCCGGCCCTTGATGATTACAAACCGACTGGCACTGGCGAACCGCCACTGGCGAAAGCAAAAGATTGGGTTCGTTATTCCGACAAAGCCTTGCGCGAGACAAACACGATGCCGCAGTGGGCAGGCTCGTGCTGGTATTACCTGCGATTTTGCGATCCGCGCAACGATCAGCGGTTTGTCGGTGAGGAAGCGGAGCGCTACTGGATGGGCGGCGACAAACCGGGTGGCGTGGATTTGTACGTCGGTGGCACTGAGCACGCGGTGCTGCACCTGCTCTATGCACGTTTCTGGCACAAAGCGTTGTTCGATCTTGGCTATGTCTCGAAGCCGGAGCCATTCCAGCGCCTCGTGAACCAGGGAATTATCCTCGGGGAAGACAACCAGAAAATGTCGAAATCGCGCGGGAACATCGTTAACCCAGACGACGTGATCGACCAGCACGGCGCGGACGCGTTTCGCTGCTACGAGATGTTTATGGGGCCGCTTGAGCAAATGAAACCCTGGAGCATGCGCGGTGTCGAAGGCGTCGCGCGCTTTCTTGCGCGCGTCTGGCGTCTGCTCATGACCGAGAACCAGGCAGGCGCGTGGGAATTATCCGGGAAAGTCAAGAACGTCGAACCGGACAAGGCGCAGCAGAAGATGTTGCATGCCACGATCAAGAAAGTCACTCAGGACATCGAATCGTTCTCGTTTAACACCGCAATTTCACAAATGATGATCTTCGTGAACGCATTTACCAACATCGAAATGATTCCCTTATCGGCGATGCGCACGTTCCTGATTTTGCTGAATCCATTTGCGCCTCACATTGCCTCCGAATTATCGGAAAGATTGAATGCGAAATTCGCTGACATGCGCGGCGACATCACCGAGCACGCTTGGCCGAGCTACGATGAACAGCTGCTCGTCGAAGACGAAGTCGAGATCGTAATTCAAGTGAATGGCAAAGTGCGTGACCGAATGAAGATGCCTGTTGACGCCTCACGAGAGGACGTCGAACAAGCAGCATTGGCTAGACCGAAGGTGCAAAGCGTGGTCGGCGACGCGCTCACACCGTATCTGAAGGTGATCGTCGTGCCGAATAAAGTCGCGAATGTGGTAATCCCCAAACCCGAAGACAAAAACAAAGAGTAACACGAACGATATGGGCTGGTTCAAAAACGTCTGGAAAGAATTCAAGGAATTCGCCGTGAAAGGCAATGCTGTCGATCTCGCGGTCGGCGTGATTATCGGAGCGGCCTTCGGTTCGATCGTCAGTTCGCTGGTCAAAGATGTGGTCATGCCGCCAATCAGCCTCCTCACCGGCGGACTCGATTTCTCAAACAAGTTTGTCATTCTGCGAGCGGCCAAAGACGGCTCGATGGTATTCAACACTCCTGCTGACGCCACAAAAGCCGGAGCGATCACCTGGAATTACGGCAACTTCGTTACACTACTGATCAACTTTCTCATTGTCGCGGGCGCAGTTTTTCTTCTGGTCCGGCTAATCAATAAGATGAGGGAACCGGCCGAAAAAGAACCCGACAAGAAAGATTGCCCGGCGTGCGCGATGAAGATCCCGTTCAAGGCGACGCGTTGTCCTCATTGTACGAGCGAACTCTCGCAGGCGGCCGCGCAGTAGCGCTGCAGCCGGCATCGTTGATGCCGGCCACAAGATCCCCACCCAAAAGCCAACGGAACCACCGTCATCCCTAGGGAATTTCTGTAATTTATTGCTTGCCCTTGGCTGTATGGGCTGCTATTGAGGGCGCGATACTGCAGATGCCTAGATGCCTTAACCTTACATTGGCAGGAATTGTCGCTTGCTTCGTCGTCGGCTGCGCCACGCAATCGAAAACGACTCTCACCAGCGGGCGTCGCATATCAAATGTGCGCACTACTGCCTATACCCACAGCGAGGGAAGCGGATGCCACAACGCGCTCGGTGATCATCTGTCCGGTCGCCACGTGATCAGTGCCGCGTCTGATTGGTCGCACTTCCCTGTCGGCACCCGATTCCGAATTGCCGATACCAACGAAGAATATGTTATCGACGATTATGGCACTGCGTTGATCGGGACCGACACCATCGACCTTTACAAGCCGAGCCGGCTCGAGATGAAACGCTGGGGCGTCCGCCACGTGGACATCAACATTTTGGAATGGGGCTCGGACGAACAAAGTTTGAAAATCCTCGCCCCGCGTTGCAAACATCATTGCGTGCGGCAAATGGTCACAGCTCTTGAGAAAAAGAGAGGCAAAACCGTCGCGCAATCTTCTCCCACCCGCCCCTCGCTTTGATTTAACCCGCCGCGGCGGGCCGCACTTTCCCGGCGGATGAAAATTTTCCTCGTTGGCGGCGCGGGTTACATCGGCAGCGTTTGCACGGAACAGCTGCTGGATGAAGGCCACGAAGTCGCGGTCTTTGATAATCTGAGCGAAGGTCATCGCCGCGCAGTCGATCCGCGGGCGCGATTTATCGAGGGCGACCTCACGCAGCACGACCAAATCGAGACTGCGCTCTCCAATTGTCGCTCCGACGCAGTGATGCATTTCGCTGCAAACGCGCTGGTTGGAGAATCAATGCAGAATCCGTCCAAATATTTTCGGAACAACATCAGCAACGGATTGAACCTGCTGGACGCCATGGTCGCAACCGGTGTGCGCCGGATGGTGTTTTCTTCAACCTGCGCCATCTTCGGTCCGCCGGATCGCCTGCCAATCGACGAAACCGCGCCAGCGCGGCCGATCAGTCCCTACGGCGAATCGAAACTGGCTTTCGAAAAAATTCTACGCTGGTACCGCTCGTGGCGATTCATCCGGGAAGTGGCAGCGAGGAAAAGAACTGGCCTTTGGAAAATTGGGTCGCGCTGTTTTCAAGAGAAGGCGGTTTATGAGACGCCCGACGGGACATGTATTCGTGACTACATTCATATTGTCGATCTTGCGCGGGCGCACATTCTGGCGCTTGGCGCAGTCGTCAGCGGATTCTACAACCTCGGCACGGGAGGCGGCTCCAGTGTTTGGGAGGTAATCGCCGCCTGCCGCAAAATCACCGGGCGAAAGATCGACACGATTGAAAAGCTCCGCAGACCCGGCGATCCGGCGCGCCTTATCGCTTCCTCGGAAAAAATCAAAAACGAGCTTGGCTGGCGACCGCAATTCCAGTCGCTCGAGGCCATCATCGAGAGCGCTTGGAAATGGCATCAGAAGTTTCCAGACGGCTACGAGGATTAACATTCCGAGCCAGCTTCCACTGACCAGTCATGCAAAGCTGCCGTTATCGATGCTTCGACCTGCGTGATTTCCAGATCACTCAGCCTTCCACTTGGCGCCACGAGAACTCGTACATTTTTGTTCCGGGGCGCCCACACCTTGGGATCAGTCGGAGCAAAGACGAGCACGCAGCTTGCGCCCGCGGCTGCAGCGAGGTGCGAGATTCCGCTGTCGTGTCCGATGAAGATCGAGCGCTCGAGCACCGCGGCCAGGTGAGTCAGCGGCAAATTTTTTGCGAAATGGACATCTCGATTTTTCCACTCGCGTTCCAACTGCTCAGCCTGTGATTTGTCCGCCTCCCCCGAAATGACGACTAAGGAAGGACATCGGCGCCCATCTTTGCCTTCGGCGCCTGATAAACCGCCTTCTCTTGAAAACAACGCGATCCAATTTTCCAGTGGCCAGTTCTTTTTCTCGCTGCCACTTCCCGGATGAATCGCGATAACCGGCTGTTGTAAAGACCGGAGAAAATTGCTGGCGAACTGTCGATCTTCTATTGAGGGGAAAACTTTTTCAGTGAGATCGACAACTCTGATACCCATCTCTTCGATCGGCAGCGCAAGATGGCAGGCCGCATGGCCAGCTTTCTCGACGATCCTCGATGGTCCACAAAGCAGATTTTCAACACCACAGCGGCGCAGGTTGTTTTCAAAGATTCGATCTGGATCATACAGATAGCTGATGATCAAATCGAAACTCGCGAAATAATTTGCCAACTCTGC
>QHOV01000116.1 GCA_003218885.1 Verrucomicrobiota bacterium
TGCAATTTAGAGTGCCCAATTTGGCATCGGGGAATTGCAGGCGGAAAAAGCACGTGGGCGGAGAAGGGCAAACGGCAAGATGGCGCCCTGAAGGGACGCCGCTACGGCTGAGGGCACGATTTATCGTGCCTCTAAAAGCAAAACCTGTTGCACAACCCGGTACAACGATTTGAGAAGACGACGACTGTGTCTGGCGAACGGCTCTAAGATTGGGGGCGACAGGTCGGACGCGGCTACAAGGGGATGCGCCTCCCGTTCGGGGAAGCGGTCCGAAGCCGCGCCTTAAATCGAATTTCCTCCAGGGAACGCACATGCCTCAAAAAGCAGGTGCGCGAGGAACGCGTTGGTCCAATGTGGGACGTCAATTCATTTGACACGGGTATCCTTCTCTTTCTGAACCAGTTTGCCCGCCGGTCGTTCACCTGGGATGTACTCGTTTCCGCTGTGGAGGGGATGAACCTTCTGAAGGGCGGAGTCCTGATGGGGTTCTTGCTCTACATCTGGTTTCGTCGCGGCGAAAACAAGACACGTGATCGTGAATTCGTAACCTTCTCGATGGTGATCTCGGCCGCTGCGGTGCTAGTGGCAAGGACGTTGGCACTGACGTTGCCGTTTCGTGAGCGGCCACTGCGAGCTCAGGCGCTTCATTTTCAGCTTCCCTACGCGATGAACCCGCACGCGTTGCAAAACTGGAGTTCCTTTCCCAGCGACCATGCGGCCATTTCCTTCGCGATTGCAACATGTCTTCTTTTCATATCGCGGCGGCTCGGGATAGGCGCGCTCGTCTACAGTTTCTTCGTGATTTGCTTCCCCCGCGTCTATTTAGGAATTCACTATCCGACCGACATCGTTGCCGGTGCGTTGATCGGCATCACGATGGCGTTCTGGATTAAGTTGTCTCCCTTACGCATGGCCTTGGCGCGCCCCTTCCTGCGTTGGGAAGACCTCCATCCGGGTCTGTTCTATCCTTTCTTCTTCCTTGTCGCCTTGGAGGTTTCGGAAATGTTTGGTTCCCTACGGGCGATAGCCAGATGGGGACTCCTTGCGGCCAAGCGAGGCGCGGGACAATAACCTTAGAATCTTGACGCCGACATAGCGGTCCGGTAGCGTAAACTGGCTACGGAGTCGACGCGCGGGAAATTCATGAGGATTTTATTCGTGGCATCGGAGGGGCTGCCGTTTTCGAAGACAGGCGGCTTGGCGGACGTGGTGGAAGCGCTGCCGAAGGCGCTGGTGGCGCAGGGCCACGAAGTGGCGGCGGTGTTGCCGCGATACCGCGGAACGAAAGCGACGGCAGTGGTGATGCCAAGCCTGACAATTCCGATGGGCGGGGCGCGGCTGCGTTTTCCGGCGATTGCGGATGGCGCGGCCCTGAACGGCGTGCGGTATTTTTTTGTGGAAGATGCGGCGTACTTTGACCGCGATGGATTGTACGGCGGGAGCACCGGGGATTATCCGGACAATCCGGAGCGGTATGCGGAGTTCTGCCGCGCGGCGATTGAGATCGCAAAGCACATCTGGCCGACGGACGTGTTTCATTGCCACGACTGGCAATCGGCGCTGGTGCCGGTGCTGCTGCGGACTTCCTACAGCGACGATCCGCTGGTGAAAGATATTCCGGTCGTTTTCTCGATTCACAACATGGGGTATCACGGGCAGTTCACGAGGGATGTTCTGGAGCGCGTGGGACTGCCGTCAGCCTTATTTCATCCGACGGGGATTGAATTCTTCGGGAGCGTGAACCTGCTGAAAGGCGGATTGGTTTTTTCGGATTATTTGACGACGGTGAGCAGGAAATATGCGGAGGAGATTCAGACGCGGGAATATGGCCATGGATTGGACGGAGTGGCAAAGAGCCGCGCGGATCGCCTGGTGGGAATTTTGAACGGCGTGGATTATGCGGCGTGGAATCCGGAGACGGATAAGCTGATCGCGGCGAATTACTCGGCAAAGGATTTGGGAGGGAAGCAGGTGTGCAAAGCGGACCTGCTGGAAGTGTTTGGATTGCCGCCGGAGCACTTGAGCCGGCCGGTGATTGGAATTGTGTCGCGCTTCGCGGACCAAAAGGGATTCGATTTGATCGCAGAGAAAGCGCACGAATTGATGCGCGAAGATTTGATGTTGGCGGTGCTGGGAAGTGGCGACCGCAAATACGAAAATCTGTTCCGGGCGCTGGCCGCGGCGTATCCAGGGCGCGTGGGCGTGAAGATCGCGTACGACAACACGCTGGCACACAAAGTCGAAGCCGGCGCCGATATGTTCCTGATGCCTTCGCGCTACGAACCGTCGGGGTTGAATCAGATGTACAGCTTGAAGTATGGTACGGTGCCGATTGTGAGAGCCACCGGAGGGCTGGACGACAGCATCGAGCCGTTCGACGTGGAGCATGGGACAGGGACCGGGTTCAAGTTCAAGGAGTACACCGGTGAGGCGCTGTTGTTCGCGGTGCGGCAGGCGCTGCACCATTACATGGATGAGCGCATCTGGAAGCGCATCCAGTTGAATGGGATGGCGAAGGATTTTTCTTGGAAGACGCCTGCGGCGGAGTATGCGAAGCTGTATGAGGCGGCGCGAGTCGCACGGGGATTTTCGGCGGCGGTGAAAAGTTCGGGAAAGGCGGCTCGGAGCAAGGGGCAACCCACGCAGCAGCCCACGCAAGAACCGGAGCAAGCCCCTCAAAGCTCGGCGCAAGCCGAGCGCGAGCCGGAGCAGACGGCGCAAGCTGCGGAGCAAACGCCAAAGAAGTCAGGGCAAGGCGCAAGAAACCAAAAGCGTGCTGGAACATCTAATTAAAATCGACTGAGGAGAAGGAGATGCGGCGGCCCGCATGCGGCGGGCAAGCTGCTGAGGACAAAGGACATGGCGGATAATACAATTCAGACTGCAGATGACAAGAATTTCGAAGCTGAGGTGCTGACGGCCAGCAATGCGCAGCCGGTCATGGTGGATTTCTGGGCAGAATGGTGCCGCCCGTGCCACATGCTCGCGCCGACGGTCGCGGAGATCGCGCACGACTACGCGGGGAAGCTGAAAGTGATGAAATTGAACGTGGATGAAGCGATGAATTCGGCGGGCCGATATCGTGTGCAGGGGATCCCGACGCTGCTGCTGTTCAAGAACGGGCAAGTCGTCGAGCAGATTGTGGGAGCAGTGCCCAAAGAGCAGATCACCAAGGCGCTGGAACGACACATCGGATAATTTGAGAGTGGAGTGAGCCAGGGCGTGCCGCGCGGCAAAGTGCGGCGCGCCTTTTTTTGTTTGGATTCGGCTGCGGATGAGAATGCTGACATAAGGGATATGGCGACAAGCAAACCAATCGCGCAAGTGCGTTGTACCTGGGCGGCGAATGAGCTGAACATCCCGTACCACGATGAAGAGTGGGGCGTGCCCGTGCACAACGAGCGCAAGTGGTTTGAGTTCTTGATTTTGGAGGGCGCGCAGGCGGGGTTGAGCTGGGACACGATTTTGAAGAAACGCGCGCGGTACTGCGAAGTGTTTGACGCATTCGATCCAGCGAAAGTAGCACGCTACGATGAGAAGAAAGTCCTTCAACTGCTCCGCGATGCTGGAATCATTCGTAACCGGCCAAAGGTCGCCGCGGCGATTACGAATGCGCGGGCTTTTCTGGAAGTGCAGAAAGAATTCGGCACATTTGATGCGTACGTCTGGCGCTTTGTCGGCGGCAAGCCGAAACAAAATGCCTGGAAGGCCCACGGACGCCTCCCTGCAAAAACGGCCGAATCGGACGCGCTCAGCAAGGATTTGCAGAAGCGCGGCTTCCGGTTTGTGGGATCGACTATTTGCTACGCACT
>QHOV01000117.1 GCA_003218885.1 Verrucomicrobiota bacterium
TCGCTCCGTAATTCACCGCAAAGAAAAACAGGATACTGGCGAGCAGATACAGCCGGAGCGGATTCACGTAGCGGACGCGCTTGCCAGCAAGAAACTCATTGGTCAATCGCCACGGTTTAAGGATCAGGAGGGCAACTGTCGTGAAGAATTTCGAGTCCCAATTCAGGAATGACTCAAGCACATCGGCGATCACGTGGCGGAACGAGCGGCGGTAATCGACGGCCGCTTGCCCACATTGCCCGCAATAGTGGCCGGTAAGTTGTGCGCCGCAATTCTCGCAGTGCGTCAGCGATCGACGTCGATCTTTGCTTCGACGGCCATACAACAGCGAGGTTACAAAAACATTTTCTCTCCGTCGACTGCGCATAAACTCGCGCCGGCTTGATTCGTGTCCCGGAAGTCACGTCCAAAGCTTTGGATTGACCAGTCGAACTGCTTGATGAGACGATCTCGCGCCGTGGCTCTTGAACTGTTCAGAACGAAAAGTCCGGAGCGTCTGATCGCCGAAGCGGCTGCGCCAGAGCGGCAAATGAAACGCACGCTCGGACCGGTTGCGCTGACCGCCATTGGCATCGGCGCCATCATTGGCGCGGGAATTTTCTCGCTCACCGGAACCGCGGCGGCCGGCCAAACATTTGCGTCACGCCTTGAAACGCCAGTAATCAATTTCATTCAAGCCTGGGTGTCCGGCACGGCCGTGGTGTTTGGACGCGCGGGCGCGGGTCCCGCCATTGCCGCGTCCTTCATCGTGGCTGGCATCGCTTGCGCGTTCGCTGCGTTTTGTTACGCCGAGCTCGCGTCGATGATTCCGGTCTCAGGATCGGCCTACACATATTCCTACGCGACACTCGGGGAGATTGTGGCGTGGATCATCGGTTGGGACCTCATTTTGGAATATGCCGTGGGCAACATGGCCGTCGCCGTGAGCTGGTCGGGGTATTTCGTCCAACTCTGCGAGAGCCTGTTTCATTTAAAGTTTCCGCTATGGCTCGTGAACGATCATCAAACGGCCACAGATTTGCTCGCCAAGGGAGGCGCGGCTCTGGAGCCTTATTCATCCACCGCCTTGCCGGTCATTGCCGGACACTCCATTGCGTTCAATCTGCCGGCGTTACTCATTGTTGCAGCTGTGACCGCGCTTTTAGTTTACGGGATTCGAGAGAGCGCGCAGACGAACACAACGATCGTGATCATCAAGACTGCGGTCGTCGTGTTCGTCATCGCCTTCGGCGCGTTTATGGTGAACCCGACCAACTGGCATCCGTTTACGCCCCATGGCTTTGCCGGCGTGATGAGCGGAGCGGCCATTGTGTTCTTCGCGTTCATCGGCTTCGACGCAGTCTCGACGACAGCTGAAGAAACGCGCAATCCCCAGCGTGATATGCCGATCGGCATCATGGCGAGTCTTATCATCTGCACGGTGCTCTACGTGTTGATGTCGGCTGTGCTTACCGGAATTAAAAAATATACGATTTATACGGGCGATGCCGCCGCTGTCGCTACGGCCTTCGCGAGCAAACCGTGGGCGGAGGCGTTAGTGAGCGCGGGCGCGCTCGCCGGTACTACTTCAGTGCTGCTCGTGTTTCAGCTTGGCCAGCCGCGCATCTTCATGGCCATGGCCCGTGACGGATTGCTGCCAGAATACTTCGCGAAAATTCATCCGCGCTTCCGCACACCACACATCACCACCATTTGGACGGGAGTTGTGGTTGGTGTTGTGGCGATGGTTACAAACATCGGCGAGCTCGCCGACCTAACCAATATCGGAACACTCTTTGCATTTATTCTGGTTTGCATTGGCGTAAACGTGCTGCGCCGCGTCGATCCGGAGCGGGCGCGTCCCTTTCGCGTGCCGTTCGTCCCGGTTTTCCCAATCCTCGGCGTATTAATGTGCCTTGCACTGATGTTGAGCCTGCCGGTAATGACCTGGATTCGGTTTGTCGTCTGGCTGGGAATCGGGCTGCTGATCTATTTCCTGTACAGCGTGCGCCATAGCAAAATTCGCCGTGGTGTCGATGTCGGGCCAACCGAAGATATTCCCCCGCCGTTGATCAAGACGTAAAGCAGCGCGAGCCTTCGGCCCGCCAAAGCGGGCGAGACGCATGCGCTACTTTTGATCCCCCCACAAATCACGCGGCTTTCTGCGCGTGGGAGACTCTATCGTCGACTTCCAGCCATTGGAAGGTTGTCGTCTTCGCCGGATCGAGCCCGAGTTTCTTGACTTCTTCGCTGAAGAACTCGCGTTTTTCCGGATGATTGTAGAGACTGCTTGCTTCCACCTCTTCGGCCCAGCGTTTGATTTCCTCCGGTGTTTTCTTTTCGCCGCTTTGATTGAGCCACTCGACCATCTCCTGATCACTCGCGCCCTGTTCGATTTGCGCTTTGAAATCGGCGCCGTTCACGCCTTTGAAACCAAAGAGCATGTTATCAAGCGGACAATCGAAATGATATTCGCCGATGTTCCCTGCCACGAGCGCGCGGCATTTGTCAATGGTGCGTCCAAGAATGGCGTAGCCGCCAACTCGAATGCGCGGACTGCGCGGCGCTTCTTTTGTTAAATCCTTTCCTGTGACTTTCTTTTTCATATCTCAGTTGTTTCGAATAAGAATCCGGATCCGGCCGCAAGGCATGCGGACAAAATCCAGGAAATGCCGGCGATTTCACAAAGGCAGGGGCGATTCACCTGAACTGCGAGAGAGCGATTGAGGTCAGTCGTCCCTAGCCGACATGACAAGTGGCGTAATGCGTCGCACAATTAGACATGGTCAAGGTTGATGTTACTTACACGGGCGAGTTGCATTGCGACGCGACACACGGGCCGTCGCATTCAAAGATTTCCACCGACGCGCCGACAGATAACAAGGGCAAAGGCGAAGCATTTTCACCCACTGATCTCGTTGCCACTGCGCTCGCTACGTGCATGACGACGACCATGGGAATCAAGGCACAGGAACTCGGTGTCGATCTGCGTGGAATGAGCGTCTCAGTGCAAAAGGAAATGTCGAACGACGCGCCGCGCCGGATCGTAAAAGTCTTCCGCCCGAAATCCGTCGTCCCACGAAATTTTTCTGGGAAGGATGAATTTGGAGTGCGCGACACGCCCGCGCCTTTGGAAAGCAGCGACATGTCGCCGCACTCCAAGAAATTCACGTTATCCGTACAACCACTGCATGTAATCGCGGACGCCTTCTTCCAGCGGAAACCGTGGCTCGTAACCGAGCGCGCTGCGCGCGTTGGTGAGATCAGCTTGGGTAAAATTTTGATAATGCGCGTGCGGATTATCGATGTAATCCGCCTGAAAATTCGTGCGCAGGCATTTGTTTAGAACGTCCACCAGCTCGTTGAACGAACGCGCCTGACCCGAGCCCAGATTGTAAATACCGCTGGTTCGCGCGTCGAGCGCGCGAAGACTCCCCTCGACGGTGTCCTTCACGTAAACAAAATCGCGTTTCTGCTCGCCATGTTTGAAAATGCGGGGCCGTTGTCCGGCCTTCATCTGTTGCGCCAGATGATACACCATGCTTGCAGGCACGCCCTTGTGCGCTTCGCGTGGACCGTAGACGTTGAAGTAACGCAGGCCAATGATGATCCAGTCGGTCGACTCGGCCGCAGCGCGCTTGGCGATGTTGTCCATGATCACCTTGGAAAAGGCGTACACGTTTGCAGGCGCGGCACCGTTCGATTCCACGCTCGCCTCGGTCGCGGCGCCGTATGTGGCTGCGGAGGAAGCGTAGATGATTCGCGTCCTCGTCGGGCGAGCGAAATTCAAAATCCGGCGGAAGCTTTCCACGTTGTCATGCACCTGCACGAATTGATCGTGCAATGTGGTGTCGGTGATCGAGGCGAGATGAAAAATCGCGTCGAACTTTTCGTCACCAAATTGCTTGCGCCAATCGAGGGTCGCCAGATTCTGCGCCACGAAATCGCCGCGATATCCGGCGAGATTCTTGAAATTACCCGAGCGAAAATCGTCGATCACCGCGAGGTACGCCTCCGGGAATTTTTCTTGCAACACCAGCGTGAGATTCGAGCCGATGAAACCGGCGCCGCCGGTGACGATCAGATTTAATCGCGAGTCAGTCGAAGACACAGAAAGATTGGTTGAGCGATTGATTAAATAAGTCTTGCAGCCTGGAGCGCAAGCCGGTAGTTCTCGATCCAGTTCTTTGCGAGCTTGGAAAAGTGGATCGGCGCAAGAAATCCCGTGCGAATCGGGAGCAGTTGCGCTGCTGTAACTGGATACGACTTCCCACTGGGCCAATTCCCGAAAAAATTCGGGAGTGAAGGCGGGAAGAAGGCAAAGCCAGGAGCCAGAATATTTGGCCGGTCCACCTCATTCGTCCCGCGAATGCGGGACGAAAAAACTTCTTCGCAAAAAGAAGAATGAGAGCTGGGCGATGCGGCCTCGGCCATACAAGTCCGACTCTCTGAGTTGGAGGTCACTTGTATGCGAAATCGTCCAGTTTGGTTTTGTTTTCGGGGAGCACACGCTCTCCCATGCGCGCTACTCGCCTTCGCACCGCTTATTTCTTTCGGCCAGGAAGCCTTGCCGACACCGTCGCCAAGTGAGGTCGAAACCGAAGCAGTCGTCGTCTCGGCAACGCGGTTCGACATTCCACTCGATCAATCGCCGGCCAGCGTGAGCGTGATCTCGTCGGAAGATATCGAGCAAAAGCAAATCGAGCGTGTGAGCGACGCGCTTCGTGAGATTCCAGGACTCAATGTTGTCCAAACCGGTACTCCCGGTCAGCTCACTTCCATTTTCATGCGCGGTTTGCCGAGCGAAGACATGCAAGTCCTCCTTGACGGTATTCCGATTAATCAAGGGTTAGCCGGCCAGTTTGACTTCGCGAACCTCACAACGGACGACATCGACCGAATTGAAGTCGCGCGTGGTCCGCAAAGCACGGTATATGGGCCGCGAGCTCTGGCTGGCGTTGTGCAAATTTTCACCAAGCAAGGAGCGGGCAAACCGGGATTTACTTTCAGTTCAGAAGGCGGATCGTACGATACTTTTCGTGAATCGCTCGAGAGCGATGGCAAGCTTGGCGAATTCGATTATTCCATCGGCGCCAGCCGGCTCGACACCGACAATGCGCGGCCAAACAACAATTATCGCAACAGCTCAGGGGTCGCGGACGTTGGGTGGTCGCCTAACGAACAGTTAAGGATCGGAAGCTTGTTTGTCTATTCCCTCAGCGACACGGGAAATCCTAACACAATCTTTAATCCCAGACCGGTTGACCATTTTTTGACGGAAAAATGGTTCATCGCGCCGCATATCGATCTCCAGCTGGGCGATTGGTGGGAGCATAAGTTGATTTTCGATTACGATCATGAACGGCAGTTGAACGATCCGAATCAGGATGGATTTGTCGGGCCGACGCGCGCGCTCTTCGAGCGAACGACTGTCGATTATCAAAACGATTTGAAGCCGGCTTCGTGGCTCACGCTGACATCGGGATTCTTTTACAGCCGCGTTAACGCTGGCCAGGAGCGGCCGTTTGTATCGCAGGCGTTTGGTCCACAACCGACGTTTATCAGCGATCACACGCAGGAAGTGGCTGGCTTCCTGCAAGCCACCGTTAACGTCGACAATTTCATCTTCGTCGCGGGGGGGCGTCTCGATAATTTCAATCTATTCGGAGACGTTTGGACTTATCGATTCGCTGGCAGTTACGAGATCGATCAGACCAACACGACGTTACACTCGAGTGTCGCGACCGGATTCAGTCCTCCGAGCAGTCAGGACAAAATTTTTGGGATGAATTTTGGATTGCGGCCGGAAAAAGATCTTGGCTGGGACATCGGCATCGAACAACGGCTCTGGGAAAACCGAGTCAGGGTTGGTGCGACTTATTTTCACAACGACTTATCGAACGTGATTGGATTCAATGGGCAGTTCCACACGTTGAATCTCGGCGCGGCGGAGACGCAAGGGCTTGAAATAGAATTGCACGCGCAGCCAATTGCCGATCTTACTTTCACCGCCAGCTACACCTATCTGGATGCGGAGAAGACTTCGTCAGCCGACATTTCGCAGCCACGAGGTGCGCGTTTGCCACGACGGCCACGCAACGAAGTCTATGTTTCCGGTTCCTATCTTTGGTGGAAAAAACTGCGCACGACCATCGCAGCGAAGTTTGTGAATGCGCGCGAAGAGATTAATTTCGGCGGACCAAATTTCGATATAGAAGATTACAGTTTTGTGAATGTTGCGGCCGAATATGAAATTAACCCGCACCTGTCGATCTTTGGAAGAATCGACAATCTGACCAATGAGCATTACGCAGAAGTTTTCGGATTTCCTGCGCTGGGAATGGCAGCATACGGCGGAGTGAAGCTGCGGTTCTGAACTGAAATTATTGCGACGCTCATAGAGCGCCGCTACAGCTTGAATTCCGCGCGGCATCGCTTAATCACGAATTGTGAGTCCGCTGATCTATCTCCTCGCCGGCGTGATCGGCGGTATCCTCACTGTCGCAGCAATCGTCTTGATGCTTCGCAGACGCGGGGAGCGAATCGAGATGTTCGCGAATTCGAGACTGGTTGAAGAGGAATTGGTCAAGCGATTGGAAATAATCGATCGCGGATTGCGCGACGAATTTTCACGCAATCGCGAGGAAGGAGCAGCGTCCGCGAAAAGCCAACGCGAAGAACTCGGTAAATCGCTCGAGGGCGTGCGATCGATTGTCGATCTTCGCTTGAAGCAGCTTCAAGACGACAACGCCAAGCAGATCGACAAGATGCGGGCGACGGTTGACGAGAAATTGCAAGGCACGTTGGAGAAACGTCTTGGCGAATCGTTCAAGCTGGTGAGTGACCGGCTGGAGCAGGTGCACCAAGGACTTGGCGCCATGCAGCAGCTGGCGAGTGACGTTGGCGGCTTGCAAAAAGTTTTGACGAACGTGAGAACCCGCGGTGGCTGGGGCGAAGTCCAGCTTGGTTCACTACTAGAGGAAGTT
>QHOV01000079.1 GCA_003218885.1 Verrucomicrobiota bacterium
GTCGCAATAAGCAAAGGTCGTTCCATTGTATTCATCTCGGCTTACAGATGCCCCTCCATAGCGATCTGTTCAATCATTTAGTCGCGCAATATCGGCAAGCAGACTTGAGATATCCTCCCCGGTCGTGGACCACGAACACATCAGACGATAAACATCGGGCTCAATAAATTGATAGAAACGCCAGCCTCGAGCGTGGAGACCGCTGGCGAGTCGCTCATTCATCGACACAAATACTGCGTTTGCCTCGACTGGAAATGCGCTCTTGATTCCTGCCTCCTTTCGCAAGCGGCTCGCAAGAGAGCGCGCCGCCCGGTTGGCATGCTGCGCGTTCCGTAGCCAGGTGTCTCCGGTCAAAAGCCCCAGCCACTGCGCAGCGAGAAAACGCATCTTCGATCCGAGCTGCCCGGCTTGTTTCGCTCTGTAATCAAATTCGCGTGAGATCTTCTTATCGAAAAAAATCACCAGTTCGCTGCCAGCCGCTCCATTTTTTGTACCGCCAAAACAGAGAACGTCAACCCCAGCTTCCCATGTGATCGCTTTGGGCGCGCAGTTAAGCGACGCGATTGCATTGGCGAAACGCGCGCCGTCCATGTGAAGAAACAGCTGGTGCCTGCGCGCCAGGTCGGCGACCGCCGCAATTTCGTCGCGGCTGTAAACCGTTCCAAACTCTGTCGCTTGTGCAATGCTGATCGCGCCCGGCTTATGCGAATGCAACTCGTTCTGGCGGGCCAGCAGCGCTTTCACTTGGCCGACGTCGACCTTCCCATCCGCGCCGCCGACCAAAAGGAGTTTCGATCCTCCGGTGAAAAATTCAGGCGCACCGCATTCGTCGGTCTGAATGTGAGAATGCTGGTGGCAGATCACGCTCTGGAACGACTTGCACAACTGCGCGAGCGCCAGCGCGTTCGCTGCCGTGCCGGTGAAAACAAAATAAACATCGCAGTCGGTCTCGAAGATTTCGCGGACCCGATCGCACGCGCGCGCAGTCCACCTGTCCTCGCCATAGGATGGCACGTAATAGGCATTGGCTTTCTGCAATGCGATCCAAGCCTCCAGGCAAATCGGTGCGACGTTATCGCTCGAAAATTCATGGCGCTCTACGATCATCTCGCCTGTTTGCTACCCGAGTTTTTGCGCCAGATCAATCAGCACAATAGAGATTACCTGACAGACCCGAGCCCTGGGCCTCTGGTATCTGCCAGGCAAATCCCTTCCACTTGTTCCTCGAAATTGCGTGCAACAGTTTCACTTTTTGTTTCGGACAAAGGCCGCCAAGTGAGCGTGTCTGCGAGCAAAATTATTTTATCCGCGGGGAAGACGGCGTGGTTCGGTTTTGCCTAACGCACACGGGCAGACTAATTTCATAAATGACGGCGCTCCAACGCGAAATTGAGCGGCGCGGCAGGCGCATCTTCGAGCTGGTCGATAAACATCCCGAGCCACTTTTCAGCAAGGCCGGATTTTATCAGCGTTTAATGGCGCTCTCAATGCGAGACGAGCGGTTCAAGGCGCAACTGTTTCGCTTCGTCGATGTCCTGCCCTCGCTGCGTCGTTCAAGTGAAATTGTTGAGCATCTCGACGAGTACTTCTCCGATGACGGCTTTGGCCCGCTGGTCGGCGTTGGCGTTCGGCTGGCGCGCATCGTTCCATGGGTAAGCGGGCGGATCCTGCGCTGGAATGTTTCTGGAATGGCGCGCCAGTTTATTGCCGGAAGAAATCCAGACGACGTAATGGCGACGTTGCGCAAGCGCCACGCGCAGAAAATTGGGTTTACCGTCGATCTGTTGGGAGAAGGCGTCGTCAGCGAAGCGCAGGCGGATGAATACGCGGCGCGTTACTTGGATTTACTGGAGAAACTCGCGCGCGAAACGAAAGGCTGGAGCGATCCGCTGGGCAAGAATTCGGAGCTTTTTCCGGTTGTAAATCTGTCGGTCAAAATTTCTGCGCTCTATTCGCAAATCAGTCCGGCCGATCCAGCCGATGCAATTGCCCATCTCGCGCCCAAGTTGCGACCGCTCCTGCGCCGCGCGCGAGAGCTCGGGGCTTTTATCAATTTCGACATGGAGAGTTACGCGCACAAAAACATCACTCTTGAACTGTTCAAAACGATTTTCACCGAGGAGGAGTTCAAAGATTGGCCGCATGCCGGAATCGTCATCCAGGCGTATTTGCGAGATTCAGAAGCCGATTTGCGCGGCCTGGTCGAATGGGGTCGAGCCCGCGGCACGCGGTTCGCACTCCGCCTGGTGAAAGGCGCATACTGGGATTACGAAACGACGAAATCGCGTCAGAACGGCTGGGATTGTCCGGTTTATTTTCAGAAGCCCGAGAGCGACGCGAATTTCGAGGCGCTCACGCGCGTGCTTTTCGAAAATGAATCCATCGTTACCGCTGCGTTCGGATCGCACAACGTTCGCAGCATCGCGCACACACAGGCGCTCGCGGACGAGCTCGGGATCGATCGCAGCCGCTTTGAGTTTCAACTGCTCTACGGAATGGCCGGGCCGATCAAGCGAGCTCTGGTGGAAATGGGTTATCGCGTCCGCGAATATTGCCCGGTCGGCGAGCTGCTTCCCGGCATGGCTTATCTTGTTCGACGCCTGCTCGAGAACACGTCGAATGAAGGATTTCTGCGTGCAAAATTTGCTGAGAACCTTTCAGCGGAGGAATTGCTCCGCGAACCCAGAGAGTTGGTAAAACCAGACGGAGCGAGCCCACCGGATTCAGCAAGTGTGGTTAGAAAGCAGGCTCAACCTCGTACAAAGATGGCCAGGACAAAATGCAGAGCGCACTGCGCGAAGTGCGCAAGCGCTTTGGCGAAAAGTATCCACTCGTCATCGGCGGCGAAAAAGTCTGGACGGATGAGCTAACGCCTTCCGTGAACCCGAGCGCTCCGGACGAAATTGTCGGTTACGGATCAGAAGCGGGGATTCCAGAAGCCGAACATGTCGTCAAAGCTGCCCGCGCGGCATTTGGCAAATGGAGCCTGACGCCGTTTGAAGAACGAGCGTGCCTGCTGGAGCGCGCTGCGGACATCCTGGAGCGCCGGCGCTTTGAACTCTCAGCAGTTGAAGTCTTTGAAGTAGGCAAACCGTGGAACGAAGCGGACGCAGACATCCGCGAGGCAATCGATTTTTGCCGGTTCTACGCGCAGCAGATGCGACGCTTGGGACCTCCCAAGCTCACGCAGCAGGTTCCCGGTGAAGAAAGTTATCACCATTACTGGCCGCGCGGCGTCGCGTTCGTGATTGCGCCTTGGAATTTTCCCATGGCCATTCTTTGCGGAATGGCGTCGGCCGCAGTCGTAACAGGTAACACCGTGATCATGAAACCATCCGAGCAATCGATCATCTGCGGCGCGATGCTCATGCAAGTCTTCGAAGAGGCGGGAGTTCCGCCAGGTGTTTTAAATTTTCTCTCCGGACGCGGCTCCGTTATCGGCGTGCATTTGGTCGATCATAAAGATGTCGATCTTATCGCGTTCACTGGTTCGCGTGAAGTTGGGTTAAGAATCTGGCAATCGGCAGGTGTGACACGGCCCGGTCAGCGCCAGCTCAAACATGTGATTTGCGAAATGGGCGGCAAAAACGCAATGATCGTCGATGCCGATGCCGATCTCGGCGAAGCAATCGGCTATTCCATCTATTCCGCATTCGGTTATCAGGGGCAGAAATGTTCAGCGCTCTCGCGTCTGATTCTTCTGGAGGAAAATTACGACCGCGTGATGGAGCGTTTGATCCCGGCCGCAGCCAGTCTGCGCGTCGGCAATCCTGAAGAACCGGGGATCATGGTCGGTCCCGTGATCGATGAAGCCGCTTACCGGCGCATTCTGGATTACATTGAGATCGGTAAAAAGGAGGCGACGCTTGCTTATCAGGCAAAGGAAGTCCCGCCGCACGGTTATTTCATCCCGCCCACGATTTTTACTGACGTGAAACCAAACATGCGCATCGCGCGCGAAGAAATTTTCGGCCCGGTGCTGAGCGTGTTAAAAGTGCGCGATCTGGACGAAGCGCTCGAAGTCGCCAACGGCACCTATTATGCATTGACGCGCGGACTTTTCTCGCACAGTCCGGACAATATCGAGCGGGTCAAAGCGCAACTGGAGGCGGGAAATGTTTATATCAATCGCTCATGCACGGGCGCGATTGTCGGACGTCACCCCTTTGGTGGATTCAAAATGAGTGGCGGCGGCACCAAGGCCGGTGGCGAAGATTATCTCCTACAGTTCCTAATCCCGCGCGTGGTGACCGAAAACACGAGTCGGCTCGGCCTTGTTCCGGAAGAAACGCCGGAATATCGCGACGAGTTTCTCTGGCCGAAACACCAATAAGCGTGTCGCAGCTGTAGGTGCAGACAGCGAATTAAGGGCGGCCTTTGCTCAACAACTTCACCACCGTTACAACCATGTAGAGCACCGGCCACGCCGAGGTCAGAACAATCAACGCAAACACCGCCATCTCCTTCGCCCGTTCGCGCGCCGCTTCGATCCGATATTCGCGTCCTAGATTGTAAAAATTCCTAAATCCCGATCTGTCCTCTCCATCGTAAGACCAGAAATTCCCGCCATGCCAGTGACCGAAACCGGAATGGAAAAAGTAGTCCGTCTGCGGGAATTGCCCCTTCCCGCCCGTGGAAGGACTCCTCGGTTTCATAGCCTCTCACCCACTATTCGAATGGGAACTGGCAACTATGATACCACGTAAAGAAAAGGAAGCAGCCTGAAAAAATAGCTTTCCGATCACACGAAAGCAGCGAAACACTCAAAAGGTGGAAATCAAAACAGCATTTTATCGAGCTGGAAAACTGTTGGTGAAACTGCTGTTTGGCTGCGTCGTACGTGTTCGTGTCATCGGACGCGAGAACGCAAATCGGGGCGGCGGATTTTTGCTGGCGGCAAATCACATTAGTCATTTCGATCCTTTTCTCATATCCGTAGCAGTGCGGCGGAAAATCGATTGGATGACGATGGCGGAATTCTTTCGCCCTCCGGTGCTGGGATTTCTTTTGCGTGCGATCGATGCATTCCCGGCGGAGCGGGATCGCGCTGAACCGAGAACGATTCGCACCGCAATCGAACGGCTGAAGAGCGGACATGTCGTTGGACTATTTCCAGAGGGCGGCATTCGTGATGGAACGCGTTCGCTACTGGAAGGCGCGCCGCTCCGGCCCGGTACAACGACACTTGCGCAGATCGCTGGCGTTCCGGTTTTGCCGTGCGTGATCCTGGGGAGCGATCGTCTCTACTCAAAAGGACAGTGGCTGCCTTTTCGGCGCACGCCGATTTGGATCGCCTTTGGGCATCCAATTTCACATTTTCCAGAGCTGCAAAAATCTCTCTCGCGCGCGCGGATCGAATCCGAATTGACGGCCGCATTCAAAAATCTCTACGCAGAATTACGCGAAAAATTTCGCCTCACAGCTGATGATCTGCCGCATCCGCCACGGGAACGAATGAGCCGATGTAGGGCAAGCGCACCGCTTGCCGCACACCCAAACGGCAACCGAAGCGGTTGCCCTGCAATTTCCAGCGCTCGGTTGCAGCGTCTTGCTTCAGGCACAATCGATTCACTTATCTGTAGATCGCTTAATTTGCTTCATACTCGGCATCGGCTGAATGGTCGCGGCCGCGAGGAAATGGTGCGTTACGTAGCAGAATGCGAGCGACTCGCCCCGCAGGAATATTACGCCGCGCCGTACGAACCGGATCTTGCGAAGACGCTTGTAAACGGACACGCGACGATGGCGTGGAACAGCCCGATTAGGACACATTTTGCAGTAAACAACATCGCTCACGCGGAGTTCTTCCAGTGCGCACAAGGCATCCGCGCGCCCACGGTGTTGCTACTGCACGCGCTCATGTCTACCAGTCGCGCCGGGCATCGCCGTTGCGCAGAACGCTTCAACGAACTTGGTTGGAACGCTTGTTTCCTTCACCTCCCTTATCACTTTTCGCGGGTCCCGCGTGGTTATTGGAATGGCGAACTTGCGATCACCTGCGATCTCATTCGCAATGCAGAAGGATTGCGCCAGGGGGTAATGGAATTGCGGCAGTTGATGAGTGCATTGCGGGAACGCGGCTGCCGCGACTTCGGCGTGCTCGCCACCAGCTACGGAGGTTGGATCGGCGCGTTACTGACGCTGGTCGAGAGCGATTTCCGCTTTGTGGCGTTGATGTCGCCCATCGTGAACGTCGAGCATGCTATCTGGCAAAGCCCGGCTGCGCGTCGTATTCGGCGCGAACTGCTCCAAGCCAATATCGAGCCGTCTCTCGTTGCTCGGCATTTTCATCTGAGCTCACCGTTGCACACCCAACCGCTCTGTGATCCAGCTTGTGTTCTATTTGTCACGGGTGAATTCGATTCGATCGCGCCAGCCGGCGAGATCGAAGCGATTCAGCGGAAATGGCGCGGCTCAGAACTGTTGCGAGTGCAACAGGGACACTTCGGCCATCGCATGACGCGCGAAACAATCGCCCGACTGAAGCAGCGCGGCGATTTGTAGCTGCAGCCAAGGCGGTCGGCTTCCCCGAAGACGATGCCAAATTTGCTGCGCCCTCGGCGCGTGGCTTAATCAACGCGTTCGGAGAACGCGTTCCACCTCAGCGTCGCGTTGCGATCCCAAGAAATTCCAGACTTGGTCCAAGATCGGCGAACGCGGCTTCTGCGAGAACATTGTGGCCTTCGACTGAGGCATGCCAGCCATCGATCGGGTGGAGCAGTTCCGCACGACTCAAATCGGCTGTCGCGAAGGCATCCGAATATCGTACTTGTAGCTTCGCGCCGTCCGTGAATTCGCGGTGCAGTTCGCTCACCATCTCGCGCAATTCCTCGTTCACCATCCTTGCAAGGCGAATCAGATTGGAGCGGTAAGCTGGCCGGAAGGATGTGAGGTATTTGTAAGTAGTTTCCAGATGCGGATAGCGAGATGTATCCTGTGTTCGCAGACGCTCTGCAATTTCGCGCCCTTGAAAGTATGACTCGAAATTTATGAGACCATACACCACGACCGCGACGGGGTGACCCTGCATGTGCGCGCGGTCAATCAGCCGGCGCACCTGTCGTGCGAAATTCTCTCGGAGGTCCTGGCTTTGTCGTTGTAAACGGTTTTCCGGTTGCTGCAGTTCGCCACGCGGACTTCGCCACGCCCAATCGACATTGTTGTACCCGATCGATATCAAGATTAAATCGGGAAAACGTCTCGTCGCCAGCAAGTCGCCAATTTGTTCCGAAAAATTGCGCGTCCGAAGAATTCTTCGAAAAAAATTCTGACGTTGGCCTTCGTGATCGACAAGTGCACCGATACCCGCGCATTCAATCGCAACAAACGGAGTGAACTCCTCAAGTTTCTTCGAAACGCTTCGAATGCCCGCGGGCGCCGGGTTAGTGTCGAGAAACCAGTTATTGCCACGGCAAGTGCGCGCGCGCCAAAACGTGCTCCAGATCGACGAGACGTAGACTCCCGTGCAAACGCTGTCGCCGATCATGGCAACGTGCGGCAACCGCTCCATCAACTCATCCCACGTAATCTTCCGATTCCGGTAAGCCAGGTAATCGGAGTGAAACCGCGACGATGGTTCAGCTATCCGTCTCAGAACGTCCGGACTGATCACGCGAACAGGCTTCTTCACAAGTTCCGTCAGTTGATCCCGAAACCTTTCGGAGTTGTCATTGTCGATGTTTTTAGTCCACCCAATCCATCGCTTCGAGCAGCCGGTGAAACTCGGGATTGTCCGTCGAGAGGGCGGGCAGCCATCCGCCGATTGGTTCGCGTTTCCACCATGCTTTCTCACCAACTGGCGCGAAATGATAACGATAAAGTCGCGCGCGAACGTAATGAGGCGGCGAGTCGGGAAAGGGATCGTTCGCAAGGAGCGAGAGCGTGCCGCGATCGTTATGCAGAAGTTTCCAAACAAAATGCAGCGTCCACGGATATTCGGCGGGTGAAGCCATCGCAGCGAACCAGATTTGCCAGTCGATTCGCGGCTGATATGGCGCGACAAACGGCGATCGCCGGTTTGGATCGCCGGGCTTGGCTTTGAACTCATATTCCTTCCATTTTGTATCGCCAGTAATTACCGCGTCGTCCGTACCCTCGAAGATAATTTCGTCCCGTTCGCGCCCAACGGTTCCAAATGCTCCGTAAGTATTCACGAGATCGAGCGGATCGTAGGAGTAATTCATGAGTTGCCGCCCCGAAACGAGGTTCAGCACAGGCGCGACGCTCAGATAGATCACCAGAATCGATAAAGCGATCGCGATGGCATTGGTGATGCGCGACGGTTCCGATTCCTGTGCTGCTCGTTCGGCGCGCCTAACCAATGCCTTTGGTAAGAAGTGGCGGAGGAAGGTATCGTCAAAGCACGCCAGGAACGGGATGATGGTGAGATAATTCAGGAACGAAAGATTGCCGCTGATGATGAGAAAGATTTGGAAAGTGACAAGTAGGACGCCGGCGACATGTCTTGCGTGTCGCGGTCCGAATGAAAACCATGGTACGATCAGTTCGACAAAATGGTTCCATGCGGTCTCAACTTTGTGGAACCAGAGCGGCGCAAAGTGAAGGTAGCGACTGATCGGGCTGGGTATCGGCTGCGTTTCGTAGTGATAGGAAAGGCAGGTGAGATCGCGCCAGCACGGGTCGCCGCGCAGTTTAATCAAGCCTGCGCCAATCATGATGCGAAAGCCAAGCCAGCGGAAAAGCCAGATCACAAGGATCGGTGGCCGGCTCTTTGGAAATGGTCGACCATCGAGCAAGGGGCAGAGAAAAACAGATAAGAAACCGGTCTCGAGCAGTTGAATCTCCCAGCCGTAACCGTACCAGATCTGGCCGATGTGAACGATCGACATGTACATCGCCCAAAGGATGTAGAGCAGGATCGCGTTTGCGTAGCCAGCAAGAACGACAAGCGAGAGCGCAAACCCGGCCCACGCGAAGATCAACATACCGCGATCGGAAATGCCGAGCCAAAAGAGAGTCGGCAGTCGTAGCATGCCGGCAGTTCGCGAGCCGAGTTGCGTTTGTACGCTTGCAAGAAAATGATTCGCCGGTGTTAATCCGTGCTCGCCGACCAGCGGGACGAGTTGTTGTGCGGCAACCAGAAACGCAACCGCGTAAACAAAACCCAGCAGCCGCAAAATGACGAACCGCGTCAGCCAATAAGAATTGCCCGCAGCGAACACCCTTTGGAAGACGTTTTCCTCATTCATTGGCGAGGAGCAAACGTCCAACGCCGAACCCGTCTTCGCAATTGCTACGGCGCGGCAGGTGTCCAACGTCCGACGCTCAATGCGGAATCAATCGGCAATCGAAAATCGGAAATTGGAATTACAAAAAATGCCAGGGGGGAGAATCGAACTCCCGACCAAGGGCTTATGAGTCCCCTGCTCTACCGCTGAGCTACCCTGGCGCGAAGGAAAGAAAGTTGAACGCATGACATTAGGTGTCAACGCGCACAGGACGTAGAGCGAGGTTTATTTGCCTGTCGCTTTGGAAAGGTACGGCTCCAAGTCCTTTTCGGGACCACGCACTGTGGCCATGAAGCATACTCCGCTGCGTTCGGTCACTGCGCCCGTCCAGCCTTCCTGATGAACGTAGCGCCATCCGGGAAACGGCAGCACCGCGCCGGTTTTCGCATTCCGCTCTGCCGGAAAAAGAAATAGCTGCATCCGTTTTTCGGCGAGCCAGATTTGGGCAATGCGACGCGACTCCTCATCCTCAAAAACGCGACAACCGATTGTGCGAAAATCGGCGAACTCTGTTGGGACATCGTAATGTTCCAGCCCGTGTTTCATAAAAAACAGATCGCTCAATGTCCCCGCTTCCGTGCTTACCGGGTCCAGCATCACCGGTCGCGTGGATGCTGCCACAGTCAATAACTTCCGAGCGGTCGCTGATCCCGGAAAATCATTTAGACGACTGAGCACTTGAAACACGGAGACTCCGGCGATAACCACGACCGCGATGCTAATCGCAAGGACGGCGGGGTTCCGTGCCATCTTTTTCCAGGTCCACTTCGAGCCAACGACCAGGTCTCTTTCCGAGAACCACTCGGCCGTTTCGGGCGGAATTGGAATCAGACGAACCAGCGCCGCGACAGCGCGATCGAAGCTTTGCTGATTGACAAATTCGTCGGAGTCATCTGCGCGAGATACCGCTGCGCGCATCGTACGGTCAGCCAATCGGTCTTGGCTGATCGGCGCGCAATTCAAAAGGGCGCGTTGTCGGCGCAATAACCGCAGCATTCTCATACTGTGCCTTGTTCAGGGTGCTTTGCGTCCAGCCACGCCTGCAACTGCCGGCGGCCCCGCGCCAGAAACCGGGAAAGCTCGCTGAGCTTGAGTTCCGCGAGGTCAAGAATTTCATTGTAATCAAATTCGTCGAGATAAAAAAGTGCAAGCGCGGTCCGCTGAGGATCCGGCGCGCCGGAAATCCAAACTGCGAGTTGCGTGGGTTTGAGTTGTTCAATCTGTGCAGCGGCCTGCGGAGTTACGTCATGCTCATCAAGTTTGAGCGCCTCCGGTTGCAAATCAGTTTTGGTTGCTTCCAAACAGCGCCAGCGCGCGTCGCGGAAGAGCCAAAAGCTTTCCTTCGGCAGTTCCCCCTGCGCGGCGCGATTGGCCGCCTCGCGGAGCGTTGTGTGAAAGACTTCCTGCGCTTTGCTTGAGTCGCCCAGCATTAAGAAGCAAAAACGATAAAGCTGCGGCAGATTTTGTTTTCGATCCGGCACGCGTGATGTCCCAAAAAACTCTGCGCACTCTACGCGCCTCTGTAGGATGGACAAGACGGATTCGACAGTGGCGCCTTCCCTTCACGTAAGCCCGCTGTGTTTACCACCTCGACGCCGCGCCTTGCACAGCGAGCCGACTACAGGTTCTTCAAACGACGCGCTACTTCCTCAGCGTTCTCGCGGCTGTTGAACGCGGAAAGACGAAAGTAGCCTTCCCCTTGCGCGCCAAATCCAGCACCCGGGGTAATGACCACGTTTAGCTCGCGCAGCATACGATCGAACATCTCCCAACTCGTAAGGCCATCGGGCGTTTCCACCCAGATGTAGGGCGCGTTTACTCCGCCAAAAGCTTTCAGCTCAGCATCAGCCGCAGCGCCGCGCAGTAGTTTTGCATTGCCCATGTAATGATCGATGAGAGCGCGCACTTGCTTGTGCCCTTCTTGTGAATACAACGCCTCGGCGCCGCGTTGCACCGGATAACTGACGCTGTTGGATTTAGTGCTCCAGCGCCGCTGCCACAGCGGATGAAGTGGTAATCGGCGACCGTTCTCCGTTCGCGCGAGTACCGAGTTCGACATCACCGTAAACCCGCACCGCACACCGGTGAAACCGCCGTTCTTGGAGAAACTGCACAACTCAATCGCGCATTCGCGCGCGCCTGGAATTTCGAAAATGGAATGCGGGATTTCCGGATCAGAAATGTACGACTCGTAAGCGGCATCGAAGAGGAGAATCGCCTCATGTGCGTGGGCATACTCGACCCACTGCGCAAGCTGGCCGCGTGACGCAACTGCACCGGTCGGATTGTTCGGAAAACAAAGATAAACGAGATCGACATGTTCCTTCGGGGGCTCGGGCACAAAATCGTTTTCCGCTGTGCAGGGCAAATAGAGGATCCCTTCGTAGCCACCATCCTTCGTGCCTTGGCCTGTGTGGCCGGCCATCACGTTTGTATCGACATAGACCGGATAAACTGGATCGGGGACGGCCACCTTGTTTTGATCACCGAGAATGTCGAGAATGTAACCGCAATCGCATTTTGAGCCGTCAGAGATAAAGATTTCGTCGTCGGCAATTTCGATATTGCGGTCGCGATAATCGTGCTGCGCGATTATTGATCTGAGAAATTCGTAGCCTTGCTCAGGTCCGTAACCGCGAAAACTTTCGGAGTGGCCGAGCTCTTCGACAGCCCGCTTCATCGCTTCAACTGCCGCGCGCGGCAACGGCTCGGTGACGTCACCGATCCCGCACCGAATCAATCTCTTCGCCGCTTCCGGATTCGCTTCGCAAAATTCGCGCACTCGCCGCGCGATCTCTGGGAAGAAATAGCCGGCCTGAAGTTTGAGATAATTTTCGTTGAGATAGGCCATCGTTGTAGCGGCGTTTATGTCAAACGCCGAACCTAAAAAGATAGGCGCTTGGCACAAGCGCCTCTACAACGTTTGCGCTCGCTATCAGTAGTTCTTCGCGACAGCGTCCCAATTCACCACGTTCCACCAAGCCTTAAGGTAATCGGCGCGGCGGTTTTGATACTTGAGGTAATAGGCATGCTCCCACACGTCGACGCCGAGGATCGGCGTGTTGCCATCCATCAGAGGACTGTCTTGATTTGGCGTCGAAATAATTTCGAGCTTTCCATTCTTGTTTTTAATCAGCCACGCCCAGCCGCTGCCAAAACGGCCCACGCCAGCAGCAGCAAATTTCTCTTTGAATTCATCAAAGCTGCCGAACGCTGATTTTATATCATCGGCGAGTTTGCCTTTCGGTTCGCCGCCGGCGTTCGGGCCCATGATTTTCCAGAAGAAGGAATGGTTGGCGTGCCCGCCGCCGTTGTTGCGCACGACCGTGCGGATGTCTTCCGACACCGACTTGAGATCGCTGATCAAATCTTCCACCGATTTCTTTTCGAGTTCGGCCTTGCCTTTGATCGCCTTGTTGACGTTGTCGATATAAGCCTGGTGATGCTTGGTGTGATGGATTTCCATCGTCTTCGCATCGATGTGCGGTTCCAAAGCATCATACGCGTAAGGTAAACTTGGTAATTCGTAAGCCATAATCTTTACAGTTAGATCGAATTACGCATCGCGACAGGTTTTATTTTTCGTGCAATGAGATTCCAATCTTGTGGTAGGGACGCCGCACTGCAGCGTCCGGTCGGCGCAGCGCGCCGACCCTACCTGGCGCAGCAATAAAAACTTGGTCGATGTCCGAGGCCGCTGTGGTAATTGACATATGTTGCCAGCGCGAGCAGCGGAAAATTTTGCCGATAGAAATCGTACTTGAGATAGAACACTTTCGGGAAGCCGGTGCCGGTGATTTGTTCTTCGTCCCACGAGCCGTCCGGTTTTTGCGAACTGAGCACGAAGCGCAAGCCGCGCTGAACGCTCGGCCGATCCAGCTCGCCGCACGCGCAAATACCCATCACCGCCCATGCCGTCTGCGAAGCGGTGCTCTCGCCGATGCCTTTGGCCCCAGGATTGTCGTAGGTTGCGCACGTCTCGCCCCAGCCGCCGTCGCTGTTTTGGCAGCTCTCCAGCCAGTCGCGCCCGCGCAAGATCCAGTCCTGCGTCATGTCCTGATCGATAGCACGCAAACCGCGCAAGACCTGCCACGCGCCATAAATGTAATTTACGCCCCAGCGGCCGTACCAGGAACCGTCGTCCTCCTGCGTCTCGATCAAATACTCCAGGGCGTGTTTCACCGCGGGATGATTCCGGTCGAACCCGATATAGCCAAACAACTCGAGCGTGCGCGCGGTCAGATCGCTGCAGGTCGGGTCGAGGATCGCATTGTGATCGGCAAACGGCATGTCTTCGAGCCATGGCGTCGTCACATTTTTGTCAAAAGCGGCCCAGCCGCCATCGCCGCATTGGAAACTGAGCTGCCAATCAAGTGCGCGACGAAAAACTTCGTCGAGTGATTGTCGATCCTTCGGTTGCACGAGCCGCAGCGCCATCAGCACCATCGCTGTGTCGTCGGTGTCCGGGTAATAAACGTTGTTGTACTCAAACGCCCAGCCGCTTGCTTCCGCATGCGGATTATTCACCGCCCAGTCTCCTCTAATTCGCACCTCTCTGTTGATGAGCCAATCTGCGGCTTTTTGCAGCGCGGGATGTTCCGGCGAAACACCGGATTCGGCCAGCGAGATGACGTTGATCGCCGTATCCCAAATGGGCGAGCGACAAGGTTGAATCCGGAAATCCTCCGGATCATCGATAAAGAGTCCGGCGAAATCTTTTTCCGCCTTGGCGTAAACGGGATTCGTCTTCGAGTAACCCAGCGCGCGCAAGGCGATCAAAGAGTTCAGCATCGCCGGAAACACTGCTGCGAGCCCGTCACTCCCCTCGCCGATGCGTTCGAGCATCCAGCGCTCCGCTTCTTCCAGCGCACGCCGGCGCAATGGACGAATCCGCAGGGGCTGCAGAAATTTTAAGGTGTCGTCGAGTCGGAGAAAGAAATTGCGCCAGGTCCAGAACTTTTCGCTGCGAGGAAGCCGCAAATCGCTTTGCTCGGTGCCGAGTGGAAAGAGTTCGTGCAGGTGTTTTTCGCCGGGCAGGATGCGAGTAGGCTTGAAATGATTGATGATGGCGAGCGGGATGAGCATGGCCCGGCTCCACGACGACATTTTGCAGATGTGAAACGGCGCCCAGCTCGGCAGGAGCACCATTTCCACCGGGATGGCCGGCAAATATTTCCACGGAAACTGGCCCAGCAGCGCGAGGTAAAGTTTGCTGAACGTGTTCATCTGCGGGATACCGCCGAGGCGCATAATGGTCGCCCGCGCCTCCTGCATAAACGGCGCGTCCACAGAACAGCTCGCGAGTTTTAGTGCGAAATAGGCCTTGGCCGACGCGTTGATCTCGCTCGGACCGCCGTGAAAAATATTCCAACCGCCGTCCGGCAGTTGCCGTTTCAAAATGTGACGAACGCAACGCCGCTGCAATTGCGCATCCACTTCACGGCACCAGTGCATGAAGAGGATGTAATCGGAGCAGAGCGTACTATCGACAATCAGCTCGCCACACCAGTGGCCATCAGGTTTCTGTTGCCGCAAAAGGTTCTCCTGCGCGCGTGCGATCGCGCGCGCGATCTCCTGGTCCGCTGCTGAATAAGATTTCGAGACTTCGGGAGACGCGCTGGGTAAGGCGATCAGGTCCTTCGACGGATTCAGCATGTCGAACTTACGAGGCGCGTGCAGCCGCTTCGGCTCGCTTTCCGCTAATGTGCCCGTTGCCGCTGCTCACGCCGTTAAACACAACCGTTTCGCTCCCCCGCCCTGTCGGCTTCGGTTTCGGCCCAAAATTGAACCTAATCGTCTTCCAAGTATCGCCGCGCTGCGCTTGGAGCCCGAGGCTGGCAGTTGGCTCGTAGCCGCAGTGCACCATGCAATTCTCGCAACGGCTGTCACGCGCGACGCCGTTCACGACGCCGTATCTGTCCCAGTCCGTTTTCTCAAGTAACTCCGCGTAGCTTGAGTAATGCCCGTCGGTCATGAGATAACAGGGCCCTTTCCATCCGCGAATGTTCCGGGTCGGAATCGCCCAAGCTGAACAGGTCAAATCCCGCTTGCCGGCGAGAAATTCAAAATAAACCGGCGTGCCAAAGAACGTGTATCGATTCATCCATTCCTCCACTTTCCGGAATTTCCGAATCGTCATTGACCGCGTGAGGAAAAAATCTTCAGGGCGCAGATTGAGCCGTTTGGTCATATCTTTCTTCGCGGCGTCGTAGTCATAGCCGGGGGAAATTGTGTGGCCATCGACGCCGAGATCGGAGAGATAATCGAACATCTGCTCGACCTCTTGCATATCGGTTTCCTTGTAAATGGTCGTGTTGGTTGCCACTTGATAGCCGAGACTCTTGGCCATCTTGATTGCGAGAATGCACTCCTTGAAAACGCCTTCGCGCTCGACAATGAGATCGTGAATGCGCTCCAGCCCATCGAGGTGGACGTTCCAATACATCCATCTACTCGGCGCGATCGCAGGTTTGCTCGGATCTTTCGGACCTTTGCGGATTTCAGCCGCATCTTTCTCGCTAAGTAAGCCGGCTTTCATCAACTCGTCGATTTTCTGATCGACGAACTCGCGGCGCTTGGCGATCTGCGATGCCATCCAGTCGCGCATTTTCCTGCGCATGAACATGGCGTTGGTGCAGATGTAAACGATCCGATTTTGCGCGAGCAATCCATTCACCAGCGCTTCGATGTGCGGGTAGATGAGCGGTTCGCCTCCGCAGATCGAGACCATCGGCGCGTTGCACTCCTCCGCCGCCGCGAGGCAATCCTCCAGGCTCATCATGTCCTTGAGCGACGTGGAATATTCGCGAATCCGCCCGCAACCGGTGCAAGTCAGGTTGCAGGTGTGCAACGGCTCGAGCTGAAGCACCGTGGCGAACTTCTTCGTGCCACGCAACTTGTGGCCGATTATGTAAGCCGCGATCTTCGTTGTTAATGCGAGCGGAAATCTCATAGGAGCGAGGATAGTAACAAGGGTCGCCAGCGTGTCAACGATCCCGAGTTATGCTCTCAATACGCTAAGTTGATTCGGGTCAGGCCTCCTCTTCGGATTTAACCTGCTGCAAATTAAAACGTCGCGTTGCTAAAGGCAATAACTGATTAGGCTCCTGGGGCGTGCCAGCCACGACGAATCAGGCTCACGGCAATCGCTGCGAGAAGCAGCGCGATTATTTTCGATGCGCCGCGCAGCCCCTGTTTGCCCATCCAGCGCGTAAACTGATCGGCATTGCAGAATGCGATCGCGACCAGTGCAAGATTTATCAAAAGCGAAAGCAAAGTGAAAAGCAGGCCGACGGTATCGACTAAAATCAAGAGAGCGGTAAGCAATGCGGGCCCGGCAATGAGCGGCCAAGCCGAGCAAGATCAGTCCACCGGCGACCTGAAAGTCCGCCACGGTAATTCCGAGCGCGGCGAAAATAATTTTCCCGAGAAAAATAAATCCGACGGCAACGCAGAGAGCAGTGAAGATTCCCAGAAACGCCTGTCGTTTTCGTTGCTCGCGCGACGCGCTCGTGCCAAGACCCATGAAGATCGCGACGAGCCCGATCGGATCGATGGCGACAAAGACTGGAATAAATGCGAGGAAAAATTTCTCAATCATGCGATTCGCGCAGGGATTTCACTTTACGCGATGAACGTTCTACACAATGTTCGCCGTCTTCAGCAATCAAACCTTTCCGAATGAAAAACTTGTGCCTGTCGATCTTGCTTTATGCGGCCGTCGCCGATCTCTCGGCCAACGAACCGAAATCCGTCGATGATTATCGCGCTGCTGCGGCGAAGGCAAACTCGGTGCTCACTATCCCCGATTGGGAACAGACGCCAGATGCTATCGAGGCATCAATGAAAGATGCGATCGCTAAAGGAAACAGCGCGCTCGATCAGATCGGCGGCCAAGACCTGAGCAAGGTTACTTTCAAAAGCACCGTCGTTGCGTTGGACGACCTCACATATCAAGCCGGAATCGCTGCGAACAAGGCCACAATCATTAAGGAGACAAATACGAATCCTGCAATGCGCAGTGCCGCGGAGAACGCGGTGAAGGCCTTCCAGGAATGGGCAGTCGGGATTGATTACCGCGAGGATGTTTACAAAGCCATCAAAGCTTTTGCGGACATTCATCCGAAACTCACCGGTGAAGATGAAAAGCTGCTCAAGGAAACCTTGCGCGATTATCGCCGCGCCGGTTTGGATTTGCCGCCCGACCAGCGAAAGGAAATCGAACAGTTGCGCAAGGAATTGTCCAAACTCGGGACCGATTTCGACACCGACATCGTTAAGGCGACTGCGCCGGTCATGTTTACAAAGGCTGATCTGGGCGGGGTCCCGGAAAGCTTCCTCGCCTCGCCGGGAATCGAGACCGGCGATGACGTTTACACGGTGATGGCAAACGTCACCTGGCAATTCATCACCGTAGAGGAAAACGCGAAAAGCGAAGCGACGCGCAAGCAACTCTACGTCATTCATGACACCCTCGCGAAAGACAGCAACGTTTCCGTTCTCAACCAAATGCTTGCGCTCCGGAATAAGATCGCGCTACGGCTCGGGTACAAATCGTGGGACGACTACCAGACCGAAATCAAAATGGCCAAGACGGGGGCGAATGCGGAAAAATACATCAACGATCTGGTCGCAGGTATCCAGCCGAAATTCGACAGCGAGCTGGCGGAATTACGAAAGTTGAAAGCCGCCAAAACGAACGATCCCAACGCCCGGATCATGGTATGGGACTGGCGTTACTACAGCAACCAGCGGAACAAACAAAAATACGACGTCGATAAGGAAGCGTTACGCGCGTATTTCCCGTTCCAAAAAGTGCTCGATGGGATGTTCAACATTTATCAGAGCATTTTTGGCTTGAAATTTGAAAAGATCGCCGCGCCCTACAAATGGATCGATGATCTCCAGCTTTATCTGGTGACCGATGCCGCCAGTGGCGAGCCGCTCGGCATGTTTTACCTCGACATGTTCCCGCGCGAAGGAAAATTCAATCACTTCGCGCAGTTCGACATTACCAGCGGCAAACTCTTGCCCGATAGCAAATACCAGCGGCCCACCGTCGCATTGCTTTGCAATTTCCCGCCGCCAACTGCGGACAAACCGTCTTTGCTCACACACCAGGATGTAGAAACGCTGTTCCACGAATTCGGCCACTGCCTGCATTCCATCGTCACTCGCGCCAAGTACGGACGTTTCGCCGGGACGCATGTGCCGGGTGATTTCGTCGAAGCGCCGTCGCAAATGCTGCAAAACTGGGTCTGGGACAAGAAAGTGCTCGACACGTTCGCGGCTGATTACCGCGACCCGTCAAAAAAGATTCCGGCCGAAATCGTAAAAAAAATGAATGATGCCAAGCTGGCCAACGCCGGTGTTTTTTATCGGCGCCAGTTCGCGTTCGCATCACTCGATCTGGCTCTGCACGACCCGCATCCTGAAGACATGCCTTACGATTGCGTCGCCATATCGAATCCGATCCTGGAAAAGGTTTTTCTTCCGATCGATCCCAGCACGACATTCGTTTCTTACTTTGGGCACTTGAACGGTTACGATGCCGGTTACTACGGCTATGCCTGGGCCGACGCCATCGCCGCTGATTTGGCAACCGTCTTTGAAAAAGCGAAGGACGGTTACCTCGACAGACAAGCCGGCCTGAAATTGCGCCACGAAATTTACGAGCCCGGCGATTCGCGCGAGGTTAATGTTTCTGTCGAAAAATTCCTGGGCCGCAAACAATCGATTCAACCGTTCCTGAAAAAGATCGGCATCGGCCCGCAGGACAAACAGAAAGCCCCTGCGGGACCATCGCAAGAATCCAGATAGTTGTAGAGGCGCTTGTGCCAAGGGCCTGTCGAAGCGCCAATTGCTAAACTCGGCGTTTGACACAAACGCCGCCACAACGTCTGGGTATATTCCGAAAAATGACAGGGCGATTCGCTGCAATCCTTTGCTTCAGTGCGACGTGGCTCCTCGCGGCCGATGAACTGGCGGAGCGTTTGCAGCCGGCACTGGAGGCGATCACGCCGGACGGCCTGCTCGCGCACATCAAAGTTCTTGCATCGGATGAATTCGAAGGACGCGCGCCGGGAACGAAAGGCGAAGAACTTTCGGTCAAATACATCACTGATCAGTTCAAACAGATCGAGTTAAAACCGGGAAATCCGGACGGGACTTACACGCAGGAGGTCCCTCTGGCTGGGATCAAAAGCGAACCGCGAATGTCGTTCGCCGTTGGCGACAAAACGATCGATCTCAAATACCCGGATGATTTCATTGCTTCCTCGGCGCGGCTCCAACCCGAAATCAAAATCGACAAGTCAGACATGGTCTATGTCGGATACGGCGTCGTCGCGCCGGAATACGGCTGGGATGATTACAAAGACGTCGATGTGCGTGGCAAAACGGTGCTGATGTTGATCGGCGATCCGCCGGTGCCCGATCCAAAAGATCCTTCAAAGCTCGACGACAAAATGTTTAAGGGAAAAGCGATGACCTACTACGGCCGCTGGACGTACAAGTACGAAATCGCAGCGCAAAAAGGCGCGGCCGCTGCGATCATCATCCACGAAACCGAACCGGCGGCTTACCCGTGGCAGGTGGTGAGATCGAGCTGGGGCAAAGAAAACTTCGAGCTCGATAATCCGAACAAGAACATGGATGCGGTTTCGGCGCGTTCATGGATCACGCGCGATGTTGCGAAAAAATTATTCGCCGATTGCGGCCAGGATTTCGATGCGCTGAAAAAATCGGCGGTCGCAAAAGAATTCCGGCCAGTGCCGCTGAATGCCAAAGCCGACATCGAAATCAAACAGCAGATTCGCTCCTTTAAATCGCACAATGTCATCGGCAAACTCGAAGGCGACGATCCGAAATTGCGGGACGAATACATTATTTACACTGCCCACTGGGACCATCTCGGGCGGCATCCCGAATTACAGGGCGATCAAATTTTCAACGGTGCGATCGACAACGCGTCAGGCGTTGCGTCCGTTATTCAGCTTGCGGCCGCGTTTAACAAATTGAATCCGCCGCCGAAACGGTCGGTGTTGTTTATGGCAACGACAGCCGAAGAGGCGGGATTGCTCGGCGCGAAGTTTTATGCCGAGCATCCGCTGTATCCAATGGAGAAAACGCTGGCTGATATCAACATCGACGGCGTGAATCCATGGGGCAAATCGCGCGACTTCGAAGATCTCACCAATGGCAATTCAACCCTAAACGACTTATTGGGCCGGGCCGCGGCGCGACAGGGGCGCGCGATGAAGCCAAACAGCGAACCGGAGAAAGGCGGCTTCTATCGGGTCGATAGTTTCGAATTCGCCAAAGTCGGTGTCCCTGTGTTGCACGCGGCACGTGGGATCGACATCATTGGCAAGCCGCCAGATTACGGGAAGCAGAAGCGCGACGAATTTGTCGCGAAACATTATCACCAACCGTCTGATGAAGTTGATCCCACCTGGGACCTCTCCGGCGCGGTGCAGGATGTTCAACTTCTGTTCGAAGTCGGCTACCAGGTCGCCAACGCAGACAAATTTCCCGAATGGAAAGCGGGCACTGAATTCAAAGCAAAACGAGACGCTATGCTGAAGAAGTGACTGGATTAGCCGTAAGTTTTCCGTCTAATTCTTGTTAGAGCTAATCGTCGCATGCCGAAAATCTCTGTAGACTGGTGGGTATTCATCGTGATCGAAGCGGTCGCCGTCATCAGCTGTTGCACTTGGGAGCTTTTCACGTCGGGCATCGGCAAGGCTCTTTGGATTGCAGAGTTTTTCCTGCTCATGCCGGGCAGCATCACCGTCGCACCGCTTGTTGAGAAGGCGCTTTGGAGCACAGGCTTATCACTCAGAACGATCGGCATTGCAGAAATCGCCAGTAGCGTTGCCACAAATGCAGTTGTCTGGTTTCTGGTGTTGCAGATTATTCGTCGCTTCCGGCGCACACACGCGCTTTAACCAATCGATGAAGCCAACGGCCCCATTCCGAAACAACTTCAGCGTGTTTGCCACGACACCCTGCCGTGGCTTATCTCTTTCTCGTTAGGTGCAGACGGACGCCGCATCCCGGGGCTGCGTGGCGGAGTATCACCACTCTTCCGCGGAGGCGCCGCACACAGAAGCGTATCTCTGGCCGCGTATTATCAGCTTATGCGCGGAGTTGGGCGCGCGACGAGTCGTCGATATTGGGTGCGGGAACGGCGCGCTATGCCGCGAGCTTGCCCGGCGCGGATACGAAGTGGTGGGTTGCGAGCCGAGCGCGGACGGCGTTCAGTTGGCACGGAGTTCGGCGCCCGAACTGGTCTTCCACCAGCTAGGGGTGGACGACGATCCGTCCGTGGTTGGCAACGAGAGCTTTGACGTGGCTATCGCTACGGAGGTAATCGAGCATCTCGCTAGACCTCGTAGCCTGCCTCGTTTCACGAAGCAGCTCCTCCGGCCCGGCGGTCACGTTATCATGAGCACGCCGTATCACGGCTACTTGAAGAATCTTCTTCTTGCGCTCGCCAACAAGTGGGACGCACATCTCAATCCCTTCTGGGACGGCGGACACATCAAGTTCTGGTCGCGCAAGACTCTCTCGCAGCTGTTGAACGAAGCTGGTTTCCGCGTCGTTCGCTTCATTGGAGCGGGCAGAATACCTTTCCTGTGGAAGAGCATGATTATAATTGCACAGAAGCCAGAGAAACCGAGTTGCAAGACGGCGGATTAGGTGGTTGAATCGCACCTTGCGACTCTGAAAATCTGAATGGGCTCTCTTAAAAAAAGACGAAAAGCAAAAATTGCCAAGCACAAGCGCCGCAAACGCATGAGGGCGCATCGGCACAAGAAGCGGCTCCGGTACAAGGTGTAAATCGTCAGCGCTGGCGCTCGGAAAATGTCCAACGCTCAACGCCGAACGTCCAACGTCCAGTACTGAACAGCGATGCGCACGCATCATTGCGCCACGTTCCTTGCAGTGGTGAGCGTGTCGCATGCATTCCAGAGCGCAGCCGGCACGGCTGCCACTACAGGTCTGAGGCTGACCTGCCACTCGTAGCCAAAGCGAAGGCTGGTTTGCCGAACACGGTGCGGAAAGATAAGATTAAGCATGAGGGAGTGGAAGAAGCGGGGCGTTTGGACGCACCAGTGTTTTTTCTTTTCACTGGCCTTTCTTGTCGCCGCAAGCATTGCAGTCGCGCGGCCGGCGAAAACGTCATCGACCAAAAGCGCGACCTCCTCGACGGCGGTTAAACGGCCTGGCCGTCAGGACGATTCGCTCGATCCCAAACTGGCTCCCGATCTTGCCTTGCGCGTGGGCGGCGCACACAAAGCGGATGCGCTTACGCATTTTGTTGAAGGAATGGCGTTTGAAGAAAATGGCGAAATGGATCGGGCGCTGGAGGCGTATCGTAAAGTGCTCAACGTTGATCCCGGCCAGTCACAACTGGCCGCGCGCGTGGCGGGTTTGCTGATACAACAGGATGATTTTCCGCAGGCAATTGACGTGCTCAAGGACGCGATCAAGGCGAACCCGAATAATGCTGAGCCTTATCAGCAACTAGCTTTCATCTATGTGAGGTATCTGAAGAAAACGGATCAGGCAATCGATTATGCGAATCGAGCAATCGCCCTGAATCCGGCAGACGCGGAAGGTTACCAGCGCCTGGTCGAAATCGAAGTGGCAGCCGGCCAAGAGAAAAAAGCGCTCGAAGTTCTGGACCGTGCCGCAAAAGTTCGCAGCAACGATCCCGCTTTTTGGATGCGGCTCGGAAAGCTTTACATGGCCATTCTCTTCAAGTCCGACTCGCAGCCGAAACCGGAGGAATTGAAAAGGACCAACGAGATTTTCAAAAAAGCAGCTGACCACGCCGGCGACGATCCGGCGATCCTAAAGGACGTAGCCGATTATTACGCGGCATCCCAGCAGCTGAAGGAAGCGATCCCGCTTTACCTGCATGTTCTCGAACTGCAACCGGACGACGCGAACGCGCGAGAGAAACTGGCGACTGGTTTTATTCTGACGAATCAACGCGGCAAAGCAGTGGAGATGCTCGAGCAAATCATCAAGGAGCACCCTGAAAAATATCAACCCTACGATTTACTGGCACAGGTACTGGATGATGAAGCGCGATCACTGCTGCGCACAAACCGCCTTGAGGAAGCCAAAGCGAAGTTTGCAAAAGTGGCCGCGAATTATGAGCAAAGTCTGTTGATCAATCCAAATCATCCCAGCATCTATTTGCATCTGGCGGAGCTGCTTCTCGGACCTTTGAGAGACGCAGATCGCGCGGTGAACCTGCTGACGGAAGCCCGGCGCCGATTCCCGGGCGCGCCGGAGATTGTTTACTATCTGGCGATCGCGCAGCGCGAGGCGAAGCAGAGCCAGCAAGCCGTGGCGACTTTCGAAGAGGCGCTGCACGAAGCACAACTCGACCAGGATGACGATGTGATAAATGCCAAATTTTACTTCAACTATGGAGCGGCGGCAGAGCAAGCTGGCCTGTACGACAAGGCGGCTGATTTGCTCCGAAAGTCGATTGCGCTCGATCCAGCCAATGCGGCAGAGGCCTGTAACTATATTGGTTACATGTGGGCGGATCACAATATGAACTTGGATGAAGCTGAAGCCATGATTAAACGCGCCCTCGAAAGCGAACCAAACAACGCCTCATATCTGGACAGCCTCGGTTGGGTGGAATTTCGAAAGGGTAAATTCGATCAAGCCTTGAGCGACCTGCTTCGCGCCGCTAAGGCGGTGGAGCGCGACGACCCGGTCGTGTTTGAACACATTGGCGATACTTACCTCAAATTGAATCGCACAGCCGAAGCATTAGAAGCCTGGCGAAAGGCACTGGCGCTCGATCCAAAAAACAAAACGCTCGCGGACAAGATCGAGGGAACCAAGAAGACAATTAGCAAAGATTTGCCCGAAAAAACGAATCCGACGTAGTGACCGTTCGAGGTCGGGCGTTGAAAACGTAACATGAAGGAATATCCCACGCCCTGGCAGCGAAAGATGATGTGGGCGGCGCTGACTGCCTGCTTTGTGCTTCTTCTCGTCGTTGTCCTCGGCGCAGTAATTTGGGCCGGGGCAAATGTCATCAGTTTCCTCCAGCCAATCCTGATCCCGGTTGCCATCGCCGTGATCCTCACTTATCTGCTCGACCCGCTGGTGACGAAAATGTCTCGCGGGACGCTCAGTCGCACCAAAGCGGTGGCTCTTATTTTCGCGATTGGCTTTTTCGCTTTGGGAGGATTGGCTGCGTGGCTCGTCCCCACCATCTCGATCCAGAGCGCGAATTTTGCCAGGCAAGTTCCTGCCTACACCGACCGAGCGCGGGATTACATGGTCGATCTTATCTATCGATTCGACCAAACATTCGGGTTACTCGGCGGAGGACACGGTAAAGCGGCATCGACAAGCTTTACGAACTGGCTCTTCGGGCCGGCCCCGTCTCCTTCTCCTCGCGCACAACCGACGGCGACGCCAACCGCATCGCCGCAAGCCACTGCGCCCACGACCGAAATTATTGCACCAAGTCCGCCGAAGCTTACCACTGCTGAACGCCAGCGCATTCAGGCTTACGTAGAAAAACAAATGCCGAAATTGGAGCAAGCGCTTCCGACATTGATGGGAAAGCTCTGGGAGATTTTGAAGAAAAGCATCGGCGGATTTCTTGGCATCACAGGTTTTCTGCTCAGTCTCATCCTGGTACCCATCTACTTGTTTTTCTTACTCAACGAGAAGCCGCGCATTCAGCACCGATGGAAAGATTACCTGCCGCTGCGCGAATCGCCCTTTAGAGACGAAGTCGCGGAGGCGCTGTCGGAAATCAATCGTTACATCACGGCGTACTTTCGAGGCCAACTGCTGGTCTGCCTGGTGGATGGCATTCTCATCGGGATTGCTCTCACAATTTTCGGTCTGAACTTTGCGCCAGTGATCGGCGCCATGGTGGTCGTCCTGACGATGATCCCCTATATCGGAATAATCATTTGCTGGGTGCCAGCAGTTCTCATCGCCGCTTTTCAATGGGGCGACTGGACGCACCCGATTATTGTGACGGTAATTTTTATCGTTATACAAAATCTCGAAGGCATGTTCTACGCCCCGCGAATTGTCGGAAATTATGTTGGATTGCATCCGATGACGGTGATCGTGTCGATCTTTGTCTGGGGTCTGATCATTGGGGGAGTCATCGGTCCCCTCCTTGCGGTGCCGCTCACCGCGACAGTCAAGGTCCTCCTTGGACGGTACGTTTGGGGCCGACGTTTGAGGGAACAGACTGTGGAATCAAGCCAGGCAGCTGTTGCAGTTAAAGAACCCGAGGTAGCAACTCATCCTTAGCGCAGGAACCAGCGTGCGCGGAAGGGACAAGCGCACCGATGCGCGTCGAAACAGGACACGAAATGGCGGAACGAATCAAAGGTGCCGAGCAGGGAAGAGCTCGCCAATTGTTTCTCGGTCGAGAGTCTTTCTTCCAACGCCGCCTCTGGCCGGCTCGTCTCGCTCTCATGGTTAGCGCATTGGTAATCGCTTTTTTGCTGGGCGCACTTTTCTTCAGTTACGGGTCAAAATTATATGAGGATTGGCGGCAAAACCGCTTGTTGCACCGGGCCGCTGCATTGCTACAGGAGGGAAAACTCAGCGAAGCATCGCAGGCGGCGCAAGAACTCCTGGGAAGACATCCGGATTCTCTACCGGCGCTCTACGTTTTGGCAGAGGCAGCGGAAAAACAAAACCTCGAAGAGGCCGTCTCGTGGCGCGAAGAAATAGCGCGATTGCTTCCAAAAGACGCGGATAGTCAGCTCAATTTTGCTTCTGCGGCCTTGCGCTTTGGAAAGCTCGATGTAGCGCGAGAAGCGCTCGATCGGATCGCTCCAACTGATCGGGACACGGCGGCTTTTCACGTCGTCGCAGGCTGGCTGGCTCGCGCTGAAGGAAATCTTGCCGAGCAAGAGGAACAGTTCGCGGCCGCGGTAAAGAAAGAGCCCAACAATGACCTTTATCAGTTTAATCTCGCAGCGCTGCGAATTCATTCCAGTGATGCGGAAAAGAGCGCGAAAGCTCGTGATACTCTCCAGCGACTCAGTAAGGTGACTCCTTACCGAACAGGCGCGCTGCGGGCGTTGCTTAACGATGCTGTGGAACGCAATGACCTCGCCGAGGCGGATAACTTTGCGCAACAACTCCAAATGTCGCCGGAGGTCACATTCAGCGATTATCTCCTCTGCCTGAATTTTTATCGGAAGCTCGATGAGAAAAAGTTCCGGCTGCTACTGGAAAAAGTGAAACCGTTTGCTGCACACAATCCGTCCGATCTCGCATCGCTCATGAACTGGATGAATCAAAACGGACTCGCAGGAGATGTTGTTAAGTGGATCGACAAGTTGCCAGCAGCACAGCTGAGCTCGGGGTCGACATCCGTCGCAGTCGCGGACGCATATGCGACAGTAAAAAATTGGTCGCGCCTGAAACGCTGGACGCGCGCTGGAATGTGGGGCGACTCCGAATACCTGCGTCTTGCTTATCAGGCAATTGCCACTCGACAATCACAGTCTCGCAGCGGGGGAACTGCTAACACGGAATTCGAAACGCTGTGGCGCTCTGCGGAACAATTAACAAATGAGCAGCCGGAACATGAACTGGCGCTCGCGCGTCTGGCCTCGAAATGGGAACTCGCGAACGAATCCGAGGAGCTCTGGCGGCGCGTCGCGGAAAATCCTCCGAAGCGGCGTGAGGCGCTTGACGGGCTTCGCCGGCTTTATCGCGCGAAGAACGAAACAGGGAAGCTTTACGATGTTCTTCAGCGCCTTCATGAGAGCTCTCCCAACGAGGCGCCGATCACAGCGGACCTCGCCCGGCTCGGCCTTGACCTTGAGCAAGATACGGAACGATCGCATCAACTAGCCAGGGAGGCGTACGATCGCGCCCCCAACGAGGTCAATTGCGCTGTTACTTACGCGTTTTCCCTCTCTCGCCTCGGCAGAAACCCCGAGGGCCTTGCGATTATAGGAAATTTGCCGCCGGACCAGTTGCATGATCAGCATGCAGCCGTTTACGTCGCGCTGTTGCTGGCTGAAGCAAGCCAACTCGATGGCGCAAAGGAGTACATCGCGGCAGCCGAGAATGGAAAGATTTACCCGGAAGAGAAGAAACTGCTCGACGAAGCGAAAACCAAGCTCGCCGCCGCTTCAGCAACTCCGTCACCAGCAATTTCATCAACCCCAGCGGAGTTGAGTCCGACGCCAACGGCTTCACAACGTTGAAGCGTTAAAACGTTAAATCGTTAATCCTATCCGTTGCAACGCTGTAATGAATCACGAATCACGCGGGCCGCTGTAGCGCCTGCGCTCGCCGCGCTTGCTCTTCTCTTGCGATCGCCTTTGTCCAATGCGCGATGTCCTTTTCATTCATATGGACACGTTCTTCCAACCGGGCATCGCGAAATCCCCACTCCTGGATGTCCACCAAATATTGCTTTCGCGAAAGCAGCGTGCCGCGACAAAGACGACTAAGCCCAGGGGTGCTCGCTTCGTTCCGGAGTCGCGTAATCAGACCGTCCAGGACGGCGACAGGGATTCGGTCGCGTTCGCTCGGATAAATGTATCCAAACAATATCAAATGGCTGAGCAACACGCGCCAATCGAGACCGAACCGGCGAACCAGATGCGGCCAATCGAGTTCCACCGCGCAGCGGCGCAGAATATGCGCAATGTCGGCGCCATCGAAGCGCTCGCGCTCCATTATGTACGCCTTCATCCAAATCATTTCCTCGGGTGCGCAAAGTTTCGCCCGCAATCCCAACAGCTCGTCATCGTGCGCACGCTCGAACCATGAGTCATCGACTTCGCATAGGCCATTGCCGGCGCGAAAAATCAGATCGACGCAGTCCTGGCCGTGCCCGGCTTTGGCGAGCCAATGCGGAAATGTCATTTCCGCCTTGTACCCGGCACGGGCAAGCGCATCCATGGCCGCGCGGACATGATCTGGTCGAACGTAGAGATCGAAATCTTTTGTTCGACGCGAAACGCCCGCATATACCTCCACCACGTACGCGCCGCCGATTAAGAACGGAACATTGGCATCCTGCAGTGCCGCCACTGATCTACGATGAAAGTCATTGGGCCTGCTTTTCGCCTTCGCGCCTGCTGCTCTCTTTACAGTCATCACACATCATAACGCAGTCGAAGCGGGCCATGCGTGCATGGCCAAGTCCTCGAGTCCTCTCGAAACGTCCATTAAGAGTGGCGCTTTCGTTTTTTAAGACGATGGCTAAGCGAGCATTACGGATCGCTGCGACCGCGGATCTCCATTATGCCAAGCATTCGCGCGGAATGTTACATGAATCGTTTGCCGAGATCTCGCGCAGCGCGGACATACTGCTCCTCTGCGGAGATCTCACAGATTACGGACTTCCAGAAGAAGCTGAGGAACTCGTCGCAGACATTCGCGCTGCTGTGAGAATTCCAATGATCGCGGTTCTGGGCAACCATGATTTTGAATCGGGACACGAAGAACTGGTTTGTAAAGTTCTCGATGAGGCAGGCGTGAACGTGCTTAACGGTGAAGCCATCGAAATCGCGGGAGTTGGTTTCGCTGGAATCGCTGGGTTCGGCGGCGGTTTCGGGCGACGAATGCTGAACGCCTGGGGCGAACCGCTCATTAAACAATTCGTCCAGGAGTCAATTAGTCATGCGGTTCGCTTGGAGCAGGCCCTGGCCAAACTACAATCTGAAAAGCGCATTGCAGTGCTGCATTACTCTCCGATCCGCGCCACGCTACAGGGTGAGGATCCGGAGATTTATGCGTTTCTTGGATCGAGCCGATTGGAAGAGCCGATCAATCGATTCAAAGTGACCGCTGTTTTTCACGGCCACGCTCACAACGGCATTCTCGATGGGAAAACCTCGACCGGCATTCCGGTTTACAATGTCTCGGCGCCTGCGCTTCGAAAAACTGGAAAGCCGTACCGCATCGTGGAACTGTAGGGCGTCTGTGTCAGACGCCAAATGAGACACATGCGTTAGCCAGACAAAGACGCCGCTGCCACCACGCGCCATGCTTCTACATCGGCGCGGTTTTGAGTAGGCGAAATGCAGCGGACAGCTTTAAGTGAATCAAAAATCACTTCCGAAAACGGCGCCATGATCGAATCCGCCAATTCGCGCCGCGCTACGGCTGGCATTTTCTTATAGAGCAGACTCAAGTGCGGTTTGAGTTTGTAGTGGGACGAATCTCGCGCAGCGTTGCGAATCCTTTCATTAAGTTGCCGCAGCTCTCTATTCAGTGCGAATTGCACAAAGAGTATTTTGAGATCGCAGTTTCGGCCGCATCTGCGCGATTCGATGCGACATGAACGGTCACGTGCGGCTCGAAAAGAGGCGCGTCGTATCGGCGCGCGAGATCGTTGATCACCCCCTGAAAGAAGCCATGTGCCGGCTCCGCCGGGATGAGCCAGTGAGCAATGACGGTTCGTCTGGACACAAACGCGCTAACTCCACTTTTGCAGTTCAACGATGTTGCCTTCCGGATCTCGCGCATAGACAACGCGAAGAACGCCGACGCTATCTACTTCTGTTGTCGCAACCCTTCCGACGGTGCCGCCGCTAGCCGCAATCACCGCCTCCAACGCCTGGTCCACATCGTCAACGGCAAATGCAATGTGCGCGAACCCGCACTGGTTCGCGACTGGCATGCCGCGTTCAGCGAGTTCGTCATAACTGAAAATCTCCAGCGTCGGGCCATCTTCACCATAGCCGGGCAGGCGCAAATGAACGCCGGTAAGATGCGCGTTTGGGACGGCGTTCACGCTATCAAGCCAGGCGCCCGACAAATCGCGCTCCGGGCCTTTGGGCTCGCATCCGAATACGTCGATGTAAAAACGAACCAGCCTTTTCCAATCTCTGGCAATCAGATTTGTGTGAACATACTTGGCTCGGATTGGCATTGTTTCCTCCTTTAGTAAAGTTCTTGAAATACTAACGCCTTATCTTGTTTATGCCGACGAATGTTCTGGGAACAGAATTGAAATGTTGTTGCCGCAGGCCGATCACGGGGTTTTATCGCGATGGCTTTTGCCGCACTGGCCCTGAAGATGTTGGTCTGCACACGGTTTGCGTGAAAGTGACCGAGGAGTTTCTCGATTTCTCTGTGCTGGATGGAAATGATCTGGTTACGCCGCGTCCGGAGTGGGGTTTCCCGGGACTGAAACCGGGCGACAAATGGTGCGTGTGCGTTACGCGCTGGAAAGACGCCATGGATCACAACCGTGCCGCCCCTGTCGATCTTGAAGCCACTCACGCCTCCGCGATCGAATTCGTCACGCTGGAAGAGCTAAAGGCGCACGCGTTGAAATAGGCTAGTGCATACGCGGTTGAATCCGAGTGAGTTTGCGGCCACGCTAAAAGCAAATTGAACCTTCCATTTAGTCTTTTCCTGGCGCTGCGGTATCTGAAACCGAAGCGGACGTTTCTCTCGATCATCACACTGATCTCCGTTCTCGGTGTGATGCTCGGCGTGACGGTGTTGATTCTTGTGATTTCGGTAATGACCGGGTTCGACCGGGAGCTGCGCCAAAAGGTGATCGATTTCGATGCGCATATTCTTGTGAGCTCCGAGGACGTTTTGCGCGACTGGCGAGCGCTCAAAACAAAGATCGACAATACGCCGGGCGTCGTTGCGACCGCTCCCTACATCCAGGGACCAGTGATCGTGGAATTTCAGAATCGGCGGCTCGCGCCGCTGATTCGCGGCGTCGACCCCGCGCAGGAAGAGAAAGTGATTCCGATGCGCAAATTCATCAAATACGGCGAGCTCGATCTGGAAGGCGACTCGACCGTGCTCGGGATTGAGCTCGCGCGAAAACTACAGGTGAGTGTCGGTGACAAGGTCACGGTCTATTCGCCGGGTAATCTTGGTCAGATTCTCGATAGCATTAAGAAACTGGAAAACGCCAAGGGCGAAGAAGAAAAAAAAGCGGTCGACGAATTGCGCGACGTGATTCTCCCGAAGGAACTGACCGTCACCGGCATTTTTGAGACCGGTCATTACCTGCACGATTCCGAGTTTCTTCTCGTTCCAGTTTACGTGGGGCAGGAGTTGTACGGCTTGGGTGACGCATTGCACGGTATCACCGTCAAGACAGATAACCCATACGGCGCCGAGCGCGTAAAACAGGCAATGCAACAATTTCTCGAACCCCCGGAGTACGCACAGACTTGGATCGACATGAATCATCAATACTTCGAAGCCGTGCGGCTCGAGCGCACGGTTATGTTTTTCCTGTTGTTCTTCATCGTGGTCGTCGCGGCCTTCGGGATCATGAGCACGCTGATCACGGTGACCGTTCAAAAGCGACGTGAGATCGGAATCATGAAAGCGCTCGGAGCGAACATCGCGCAAATCATCTGGGTTTTTCTTGGCCAGGGGACAATCGTCGGTCTCTTTGGAACGCTTACCGGCCTCGGACTCGGGATGACGCTGATTCGTTACCGCAACGAATTCAGTCACTGGCTCGCATCGACGTTGCACATCGAGATCTTCCCACGCGAAGTGTATCAATTTTCGTCCATTCCGGCGGAGGTCATCCCGCGAGACGTCGCCATCATTTGCATCAGCGCGTTCTTCATCTGTTCCTTTGCAGCATTGATCCCCGCCTATTTCGCTGCGCGCCTCGATCCGGTGAAAGCGCTGCGCTACGAGTGATCTGCAGCCACGGTTCTATGAGCCGTCCTCTTTCTAACCGCCCACAGGGCGGTGGTTACAAAGCGTCAACAAAAATCTCCAGCGCGCGAGACGCGTAATCGTATCCTTCGGGCCACTCGCTTTGGCGCGGGCCGGCCACGTTGAGAAGGTCGATCTCATGATCACGGACGAAATCGGCAATTAACTTCGCAGCGTCCTCCGCGGAAATTTTCGCCGCATCGATGAGTTGATACGGCCGTTGTAGCTCGTGGCAGAAGCGAACCGTCTGCTCAGTGCCGCCGCCAAGTTTGCCGGGGTAAATGATAACCGTTCCATCTGAGTCTTTTACGTTCTGCAATGTCCGCTCAGTGAAACCGCCAGCATCTAACGCCTGGACTGGATATTGATCTGGTATCCTTCCGAATTCGTCGAGACGCCCCGCCGGACACCACCCCCCACACTCGATTCCGTGCTTAAGCGCAATATCGAGCGCCGCGCGATCAACGCCTGTTTGTCCACCCGAAATTATTTTCACCTGCCTTGCGACGCATTTAGTCGCCGGTCGGAACAATGTCCGCGCGCTCGACCATCAAGATCACGGTTCGTTCATGCGCGCGTGTGCGATGGCGCACGCCTTTGGGCACGACAAAGCCCTGCCTAGGCGCAAGATCGACTGTGCGATCTTGCAAATCGATCAGGAAACGTCCGTCGAGGACGAAAAAGAATTCATCGATCTCCTTGTGCTCGTGCCAGTGATACTCGCCCTGCACGACCGCCATCCTGACGACCGAATCGTTCACCTTGCAAAGCGTCTGATTGTACCATTTGTCGGCACAGGAATCTGCCAGCTTCTGTACATCGATCAGCTCAAGGGGCCCGTGCGGAATGTTGAGATAAGTTTTGTACGGAAAATCCTGCGGCGACTTATCGGATTTCATGATTCGAAATTTTATTCTTCGCCGTCGAAGTAATCGGTTTCCTGGCCCTTCACGACGACGCGATCTTTCGCTGATGATTTATTTACCTTCCACTTCCCGCTGTCGGGATAGTAGGCCGATTCGCCAATCGGGTTGTCTGCGATCAGATAATAAACGAGGTCTTTCTCGCCAGAGTTAATCAGTTGATGCGCTTCGTCAGGCCCAAAGATGAACGCATCGCCAGCCACTACTTCGGTGGTTCCATCTTTATGACGAACACTCCCCTCGCCCGAAATAATCAAGTAAAGCTCCCATTGCGCCGAGTGTGCGTGGTAAGGAAAATTGGGCTTTCCGGGAGGCACCCGATTCCATTCCAGATCGAACGGATGACGCTTGGACAAGTCGAGCGAGTCACGATCGCGCCCAAGCGCTTCGGAAATTCCCTTGAAAGAGACGGTATATTTTCCACCAGGCGACTGCCATGCCTCTTCTTTAATCTCGTTGATGTTTACCTTTTTCATTTCAACAGGTAGCGGCGGTTCCACCCAACCGCCATTGGGCGATTGAGGTCAATCGCCCCTACCAAAATCATTCTTCGCCGTCGAAGTAATCGGTTTCAGTTCCTCTCACGATGATTTCTTCCGATTCCTCTTTCGCGACCGCCCATTTACCACTGTCGGGATAATAACAGGAATCACCGGTTGTCCCGCCGCTACGCGGATTATCAGCAATCACGTAGTAAACAAAATCTTGATCCCCGGCGTTGATAAGCTGATGGGCATCGCCCGGCTGAAAGAAAAACGCATCACCCAGGCCAACTTCAGTTCTCCCATTCTTGTCGCGCACGCTGCCCCGGCCAGAAACGACGAGGTAGAGCTCAGATTCCGCCGCATGCGCGTGATACGGACAAAGCGATTTGCCTTTCGGAATGCGCACCAGCGCAAGATCAAACGGATGCCGCTTCGATAAATACAGCGATTCCGGCTCGCGTCCGAGCGCGATCGAAATATTTTTCGAGAACCGGCCAAACTTGCCCTTTGGCGATTTCCGCTCCTGCTCCGGGATATCTTTCAGATTTACTTTCCTCATGTGACACAAGGTTCCAATCGGTTCGTCTCAATTTAACGAGAAGAAACTCGCCTTCTGGCTGCGATTGAAAAAACAGCTATACCAGCCCAGATAAGGTTCACAAAAGTGGACGGATAAGATCCATAAAAGATTGTGTTTGCAGCCAACAGAAGGCTGCCGCTGATATTGAGGAGTTGGTACGTAGCCGAGTCTCCTTCCAATTTCTTATGGGAAACCATCGCATACGCGACAAGGAGAGCCGCTGCTCCCACCCATCCGATCGCATCAAACCATACGTAATTGTTCATTCTCTATAAACCTTGCCGCAACGAATACATCATATCTTCCACTTCTTCGGCAGCTTTTGTTTCAATTCTTCAACCGGCTCAAAGAGGTCACCGCGTTTTTCGACGCGGGCGAGGACTTGGTCCGAGCGGAATCTCAGGAGATCGGCTTTCTTCTTTTTCAGGCAGTTTTCAACCTCGTTCCAAGCGACTGGCGTGGAAACAGTCGGTTCTTCTCTAGCGCGGAGCGAATAAACGCAAATAGTAGTTTTGTGTTCGTCGTTCTGGCTCCAATCAACGAACACTTTGCCTTTGCGCACCGCCTTGGACATGTTCGAGGTAACAAGATCGGCATGCTCGCGCTCCAGATACTGGGCAAGTGCCAACGACAAGTTCTTGGTCTGATCGTAAGTGACTGCCGTATTCAGCGGCACATAAATTTGCAGGCCTTTCGAGCCGCTCGTTTTCGCGAACGATTTCAGTTTCATTTGGCCTAACAAATCGCGCAGCCACAGCCCGACCTGGCAGCATTGCACTATGTCAGCCGGCGCGCCGGGATCGAGATCGAAGACCATCATTGTCGGACGTTCGATCTTATTTTTGCGCGAGAGCGAAGTGTGCAGCTCAAGATCGGCGAGGTTCGCGGCCCACGCGAGCGTCGGCAAATCCTGGACGAGGCAATAGTTCATGAACCGATCGTTGCTTTCACTCCAAACACGGGACGTTTGCACCCATTTCGGGCGGTGCTCGGGGCAATTTTTCTCGTAGAAAAATTCGCCTTCAACGCCATCGGGATAGCGCTTCATGGTGAGCGGACGGTCCTTCAAATGCGGCAAAAGCACTGGGGCGACGCGGATGTAGTAATCGATCACCTGCCCTTTGGTAAAACCCACTTTCGGGTAAAGGATCTTGTCCAGATTCGATACCGAAAGCTTCCTACCTTCAACAACGAGCTGCGCCTTCTGCGACATATCGATCCACAGATTACGCAGATTTCCCCAGATTTCCGTTAATCTGTGCCAATCTGCGAAACCTGTGGTTAAGCAAAAAATCTTTCCGGAGAGAGCATCGGCTTCGGTTTACAAATGCGCGCGACACAATGCTCCCAGCTCTCGTGTCCGCTGAGAATTTCGATCTGGACCCGCAGGAAATAAATCGGCACCTTCACTTCCGCTTCAGGCAAACGCGGCATCCGCACTGAATCTTTTTCGGTGGTCACAATCATCGCCAAGTCGCGGCGGATACAACGCTTGATAAAGCTGCTCAGTTCCGCCTCAGTGTAATAGTGATGATCGATGTAGCGCTTGGAGAGATCGACACGCGCGCCGAGCTTGCTTAGTGCGTCTTCAAAACTTTCTGGCGCTGCGATTGCGCAGAGCGAGCCGATGAACGTGTCCCGCAAAGCATCAAGCGGCAGTCGCTCGCCCGTAAAAACATTCTGGAGATGGAGCGGTTTATGCGCGCATTCGATGACTTCCGCGGTCCGATTATAACGCCGGATGCGTCTCATCAGATCGAAATTAGGCTCCCCTGTGTTCTTTGTGATAAAGATATAGCTGGCGCGGCGGAGATTGCGTGGCGTTTCACGCAACGTGCCACGAGGCAGCAGGAATTCGTTTCCGAAAGGGGCTTGTCTATCTACAAGCACCATGTCCAGCCGATGTTTGAGATGCAGATACTGAAACCCATCATCGAGCAACAACGTATCGACCTGCCATTTATCGATAGCGAACCGCCCGCTTTTGACCCGGTTCTTGTCCACCAGCACGATTACGTCCTTCAAGTTGTGCGCGAGCATGTAAGGCTCGTCACCCGCGGTCAACGAGTCGAGCAGCAATGACTTGCCATCGGAGACAACCCGGGGAGGATCGGGGTCTCTGCGAAGCCAGCTCAGCCAGTTTCGCTTGCGCGGTACACTTTTGTAACCGCGGCTCAGGATAGCAACGCGCCGTCCACCCGCCTGCAGGGCGCGGGCAAACTTCTCAACAACCGGCGTCTTGCCCGTGCCACCCACAGTGAGATTGCCGATACTGATGACCAGACAGCCCAGCGTGCGCTCGCGGAAGACTCTTTTCCGATAGAGATAAAGCCGTAACTGCACCACGCGATCGTAAATGAATGACAGCGTGTAAAGAATCCCGCGCAGCCCCGACGCTCGAATGCCATGACGGCGCTCGAGAACAACGTCGATGCCAAACTCCTCTAATTTTTCAAGCCGGCGCCCCATGAAGAATAGTGATTGGTAAAAAGGGATTAGTGACCGGTGAGAATTTTCGCGCCGTGGTTGTCAGCATGCGTGATAATTATTCGCGCGGGGATCGCGCTCGTTGCGCGCAACATCGCCTGCCCGACTTTGTTCGCCGACCGAAGGGTCACGGCGGCGATTGTCGATCCACTGCCGCTAAGGAAGGCGCCAAGCGCGCCGGCCTTCTCGGCAGCCGCGACCACCCCTGGAAGAAAGGGAACCAGTTTTGTGCGAAACGGCTGGTGAAGATGATCGCCAAAAACGCCGCGCAGTTTTTCATAATCTTGTGATACGAAAGCCGCCGCAAGGCCGCACGCATTTCCACAATTCTCGACCGCGTCGGCGTGTGAAATCTTTGAAGGCAGAACGTTTCGCGCTCTCGAAGTTTGAATCTCAAGGTCAGGAACCAAGAGAACGAAATACAATCGCCGCGAGACCGCGAAGCGCTGAATGGTAGGGACGTCGCGCTGCTGTGTCCTATCGGCGCAGCGCGCTGACCCTGCCACCACAGTGAACCCGCCAAAAGTTGCCGGCGCTGCATTATCAGGGTGTCCTTCCAATTCGGCGCATGATTGGAAGATCTTCAATCGATCGAGCGGATTGCCGCTGAGCCGGTTGAGCGCAAGCAAGATGCCGAGGCGAATCGTTGCGCTGCTTCCCAAGCCACGGGACCGCGGAATTTGTTCCGCAATTAAACAGGAAAACGAAAACGCGCGGCGGCGCGCCTGGTTGAAAAATCGATCCGCTGCCTCAGAGACAATCCGCGGATGCAAATGCTGACGCGACACACCGCGGGCAACGGTCACGGTGTTATGGATGCGCAGTGCGACACCGAGACAATCAAAGCCAGGGCCGAGATTGGAAGTGCTCGACGGAACGCGAACGGTAATTTGTTCCATAGGTGAGCCCCGCCGTATCGTGGTGCGCGCGACGATGCTCTAAGATGCGGCAGTGTACCAACGCGGGCTCAGGCGGCAACCGATCCGTTGCGCGATGCCGATTCGAAGTATGCGGTTGGAGACGACACAAGAAATGAATTTTGGTTGGATTGATCCGGCGTTACTTCGGGATTTTCAGGCAGAGGGAACGGACTCCCACCGACTCTGCACGATGGAGGATGGCTGGGTGGAACGTTTCGGACGCGACGTCCTCATCTCGTTCAAAAGAGTGCTGACCCGCGAGCGACTTCTCACAGAATTGCACTCGTGGGCGGGCTCTGTCGGATTCCAGTTCCGACGCATTTTCGCAAGGTTCGTCCCTCGAAAAAGTGAACAGCGCGAACCCCCGCGTCTCATATTTGGCGACCCCGGTGAAAATTTGCAGACAATCGCTACCGAGCGACATCTGAAGTTCGGGATCGATTTTGGGACGGGCTATTCCCCGGGCCTCTTTCTCGATCAGAGAGAAAATCGCCGCTACATCCGCCATATCGCGCCGAGACGATTGCTCAACTGCTTTGCCTACACCTGCTCGTTTTCTATCAGTGCGGCATGCAGAGGGGCAACTACCCTCAACATTGATGTTTCCAAGAAGTCTCTGGCGCGCGGACGCGAGAATTTTGCGCTGAATAATCTGCCAACCATCGACCATCGCTTCATCGCGGACGATGTGAGGGCAGTGTTGCCACGTCTGGCACGAAGAGGCGAGAAATTTGAGGCAATCATTCTCGATCCACCGACGTTTTCACGTTCGCCCGGAGCAAAAAGGTTCCAGGTCGAAGAGGATTTCGAAAAGTTGCTGATTGACGCTCTGGAATTGGCAGAGCGAGACGGCCACGTCTTGCTTTCGACCAGTTGCTCTGCATTGCGCGAGCATGCACTAGAAGTTATGGTGCGCTATTGCCTCAAAGCAACGCGCCGGGCCGCCACATTTCACCGCTCATCCCGACTGCCTGATTTTCCGCCGGGCGCGGGCGCAAGCTCGATTTGGCTCGCTTTGCGTTGACAGTCCCATGCGCGCAAGACAGGATCACAATGCGAATCATTAAACGAGATGGATCAGTCATCTGCCGAAGTAGCTGCTGAACTTCCGGAACGCGGAGTGCAATGGGTGAAAGACCGGGTCGAGGCGGTTCTCACCGAAACGGAGAGTTATGTGCGGGAAAAACCAGCAGAATCTCTTCTGTGCGCGTTTGTGGCTGGATACATTCTGAACCGCCTCCCGTTCGGCAGAGTTCTGGGTGGTCTCTTTCGACTGCTTATCTTCGCATTAAAACCAGCGATTTTGATTTATGGCGCCGCTAAGCTGTATCAGGCGGCCCAGGAAGAATAGCGATATTGCACGGCGTTTGTGTCAAACGCCTACTCCTTCATTCGGGCCTGCGCCGCAAGTGCCGGTTACATCATTCTTCCAATGTGAAACCGATTTTTAACGTCACCTGCCATTCACCGACTTTACCCTCGTCAACGTATCCTCGGGTCTCGGTCACCTCGAACCATCGCATGTTGCGAACCGTTTTTTTGGCGCACGCCAATGCATTTTGCACAGCCTCCTCGAATCCGTTCGGCGACGAACCAACTATCTCAATTTTTTTGTAAACGTGATCAGGCATGCGCTTATTATTTCCGAAAAGCGTCGCGTAAAACAATAAAAACGTGACACCATAATGCCAGGGGCGGCGCCCTGCGCCGACCGAACGCCGCGGCGGCGCCCTGGCGCACCATCAAATTTGCTTTACAACCGCATCCTGACTCCGGCAGGCTCGCGCGGTGCGAAAATCGGTTTCTGTCTGGCTATTACTCCTAGCTGCGATCTCCTGCGTACGCGGTCAGGAACAAGAAAGAAAGCTTGTCGATCGCCTGCTCAGGCCGGATATGAATCTGCACAACGATGCGCAAAATAAAAAATTCATCGCCGACAGCACCTCGATAAACAAACGAGCGAGCGTCGGAACATTTTACGTCCAAAAAAAATCGAATTCGAAGAGTTATTCAGGAACAGGACAATTCTCCACGCAGCAATTCAATTCTCAGCCTTTCCACAGCAAACGCGGCACATTTCAGACTTCGTCGCAGCAAGCAATGGGAAATTCGCGATCTGCCTACGCAAATCAAACTGCGCGCGGCGTTCGCGACGCTCCGCAATCTGACAAAAAAGTTGCCACCCGCACGTATGCAGAGAACCGCCCGTTCCTGGACGAGGGCAAGAGTCAAAAATCGCTCAACCAGCAAAATGCGCCGCTCACGATCGAGCAGGTGCGCGAATTGCTGAACAAAAACAAGTAGCGCGCTGGCCGGGTGCGCTATTTTGTCTTTGAACATGCAACCAGAAGAAGCTCTGGCATTCTTAAAACAAGGCGCGGCCCAGATCATCAGCGAGGATGAGCTGCGCAACAAGCTCGCGCTCGGCCGGCCGTTGCGGGTAAAGCTCGGAGTCGATCCGACCACCTCGGACATTCATCTCGGCCACACAGTCGTTTTACGAAAGTTGAGGCAGTTTCAAGACCTCGGCCATCAAGCCGTTCTTATTATTGGCGATTTCACGGGAATGATCGGCGATCCGAGCGGACGCTCTGTCACGCGACCGCAATTAACGCATCAGGAGGTGATCGCAAATGCGGCAACCTACCGCGAGCAGGCATTCAAAATCCTTGACCCGGCGCGCACGGAAACCGTGTGCAACGGCGACTGGTTTCGCGCCATGTCGTTCGAAGACGTCATTCGCCTGAACAGCCGTGTGACGTTGCAACAAATGTTGCAGCGCGAAGATTTCAAGGCGCGAATCGATCACCAACAATCCATCCGCGCGCACGAAATTCAGTACCCAATAATGCAGGGCTGGGACTCGGTAATGGTAAAAGCTGACGTAGAGCTCGGAGGGACAGACCAACTTTTTAACATTTTAATCGGGCGCGATTTTCAGAGAGAAGAAGGCCTGCCGCAGCAGGTCGTTTTCCTCGTCCCAATCCTCGAAGGCCTGGACGGCTCCAAAAAAATGAGCAAGAGCCTCGGCAATTTCGTCGCGGTCAACGAGCCCGCCTCAGACATGTTCGGGAAACTGATGAGCATCTCGGATGAGTTGATGGCGCGCTATTATGAATTGCTCCTCGGGCGGGTGCCACCGGCCGGCATGCCCCCGCTCGACGCGAAAAAGCAGCTCGCCTTCGAGATCGTGGAAACTTACCATTCGTCATCTGCCGCCCAAAAAACGCTCGATGAATGGAACACCCGCTTCAGCAAGCGCGACTTGGAACATGCCGATCTTCCGGCGTTTTCACCAGCCGAACGAGAGGGACTTGCCGCTGTGACCCTCGTTTCAAATGCTTACCGGGAAGTATTCAACCTGCAAAAATCGCACAGCGAAGTCTCACGATTGATCAAACAGGGAAGCGTGGAGATCAATGGAATTAAAATTCACGATCCCAAAGCAGCAATCACGCTCGAGCCGGGCCAGATCCTTCGCCTCGACCGAAAACACGCCGTGCGAATAGGCTAATCCCTACCGGGTCGGAGCCTGAGGATATAGTCGTTGCTGTCCAAGCTTCGTTTGTCAGGCTGTGGCCGTTTGGAGCACGGGCATGACGCGCGCGTGATCCAGATAGCTCGCCGCGATGCCTTCGAAATGCGCGCGGATGCTGCGCAGTTCCGCAGTCACGAAGCTGTCCACAAAATGCAAACGCCGGTCGAGCCAAGCAAACAGTCTGTTCTTGATCTCGTAGTGAACCGCCAGCGTGACCTCCGTGCAGTTTGCCCGAATCTGAGCGAAATCAACGATGCCCATAACTGAAGTCGACGGTTTTGGATGACGTTACAGTTGCACGTGTCACCATCAGAAACTGCCGTCGGTATGATTGAATGCTGGCCAGGCGAGCTTTGCACTCCGGTAACGGCTGGCTCATATGTAAGGTTTTTTGTAAGAGCATACGAATAAGATTTTCGTAGACTAATCTGAGCAATAGGGATGCCATTGCTCGGCTCGAAGCAAACCAGAGCTGATCCTGGCTGAATTGTGTTCATTTTCTTTACAATCTTGTATCAGCTCAAGACGCTAATGTTCCCTAGTGGAATCGAGCATAAGTCGCCAGTCCAGGGGGAGTTCCGTCAGGTTTTCTCCTAATCCAGCAAGCAATGGAACATTGAGAATGCGCTTGAGAATATCGGCGTTCGTTAACGCGGCTACATCGCTCGTGATTTCGGTGCTGTTCAATACAAGACCTACGCAGCGCAGTTGGTATGCGGCGACGCTGCGCACAGTAAGCGCCGCATGATTAAGACAGCCGAGCCGGTTCTGAGCGACCACCAAGACTGGCAGCTTCATCGCCACTGCCAAATCGCTAACAAAATAGCCTGGGCGAATCGGCACCAGCCAACCGCCTGTCCCTTCCACGATGACGTGTTCAACGCCGCATTGGAGAGTCTGAAATGCAACAAGGATCTGCTCTACATCGACCGGCGCCTTCTCCATTAGGCTACCCACGATCGGCGCAGCGGGCGTTTTTAACCAAACTGGATTAACGTCATCGATTGTCAGGCCGTCACTGCCCGCCGCCAGTAGCCTCTCGGCATCCCGACGATCTCCACAGCAAATCGGTTTCATCCCAGCGCAGCGCATACCCGATGCGCGCAACAGACCCAAAAGCCGCGAGGCAATATGAGTCTTTCCTACGCCGGTATCCGTCCCCGTGATAAAGAGACTCACGCGACCCGTGCCACGCGCTCGGGCGCGCTCGTCGAACGACTACCGCGAATCGCTTCCATCATGGATCGGAAAATTTTCGCGCCGTCTGCGCTTCCGAGCCGCACATCAGAGGCGCGATCAGGATGAGGCATTAAACCGAACACGTTCCGTTCGCGATTGCAGATGCCAGCGATGTTTTCGATTGAGCCATTCGGATTTGCGTCTGAAACCATCCGGCCTTGTCTATCCGTGTATCGCAAAATCACCTGTTGATTGGCGTTTAGGTCGCCCAAAGTTTGCGCGTCGGCGAAAAAACAACCTTCGCCGTGTGCCACAGGGAGATGCAGGAGGGTCCCTTTAGGGCAGCCGTGGGTGAACGGCGAATCATCCACCTCCACTCGCGTGATAACCATGTCGCACACGAACCGCAGCGAACGATTGCGCACCAGCGCGCCGGGCAAGAGACCGGCCTCACACAAGATTTGAAATCCGTTACATGTACCGAGCACGAGTTTGCCCGCGCACGCATCGCTGATCACCGCTTTCATGACCGGCGAGAAACGAGCGATCGCTCCACAACGAAGATAATCGCCGTATGCAAATCCGCCCGGTAACACGATCGCGTCGAAATCATCCAGCGACGTTTCCTTGTGCCAGACGTACTCCGCATGCAACCCATTCAAGCCATTAATACCAGCGACACAATCCTGATCGCAGTTTGAACCGGGAAACTGGATGACAGCGAATTTCATCTGGATCTAACGCGCGGCGGCGCGTTGTTCAGCGTGATAATCGTTCACGACCAGGCAGGCGTGAATGACTCCTGGAATCCAGCCGAGCAAAGTCAAAACGAGGCTGAGAAAGAAACTAGCAATGCGACCGGTCAGAAGCACCGCGAGCGGCGGCAGCACCACGCAAAAGAAATATCGCAGCGCTTTCATCACGAACTTTTCTTCTTCAGTTTTCTCTTTCTGTCTTCCTGGTTTCCTGATTCCGCTGTCTGCAGCGCATAATCTTCGATCACCGGATTCGAGAGCAGATCGCGACAAAGACGATGCAATCGCGGTTCAAGATTTCCGTTTTGTCCCTCAATATCGATCTCCATGTATTTGCCAATTCTGACGCTGCGCACCTCCGGCATTCCCAGATGTCGCATCGCATCACGAACCGCGTTGCCTTGCGGGTCGAGCACCGCCGCTTTTGGCATCACGATCACCTTTGCCTTCATCTTCGCACCATATTTGCGGCCGCACGCGCGGACAAGCGCAATCCCATAGAAACTCCGTTCATCTGTAAAGACACTCACTTCAAGATCAAAACCTCGAGCGCTCCGTCTCGGCGGAGGACGTTGACGCCGACATCGCCTTCATCGTGTCTGGTGAGCAAAAGATCAACTCGCGCATCTCTTACTTTCAGATCGCGAATGCTTACCTTGGGAAGGAAGGCCGGCAAAACCGGCTTCGAAAAAACCAGCATTTGTTCGGGAGCCGACACGCTCAAGCCGAGGCAAGCTTCGAGCAAAAGAAAGATCGCACCCGACGCCCATGACTGCGGAGCGCAGGCGACCGGATAAAGCGTCGGCGATTCACCAGGGCGCCGGGGGAAGCCGCAAAATAGTTCCGGCAGACGATGCAGATCGAAGAAAAGACTGGCGTCGAGCAAACCTGCCAGGACCATAGCTGCCGACTCCTTCAATCCGTATCGAGCAAATCCCGTGGCAATTAAGGCGTTATCGTGCGGCCAGACCGATCCATTGTGATAGGACATGGGATTGTAGCGTGCCTCGCTGCTAGCCACCGTCCGGATGCCCCAACCCGAGAAGGACGTTTCGTCTGTAAGCGTTGTCGCTACGCGGCGCGCGTGCTCCTGTGTCGCGATACCAGAGAAAAGACAGTGCCCAGCGTTCGACGTTCGCACCTGGCAAGGCTGCTTATTCCCATCCAATGCAAGTGCGTAAGTGGAAAGGTCATCACACCAAAACGCTTTCTCGAACCGGCGACAGAGCGTTTCCGCCTGTTTTGACAACTCGCGCGCACGTGCGGCGTTCCCGAGTATTTTGGCAAGCTCACTGGCTGCGGTCTTAGCCGCGTAAACATAACCCTGCACCTCGCAAAGCGCGATTGGTCCTTCAGCGGA
>QHOV01000080.1 GCA_003218885.1 Verrucomicrobiota bacterium
AGAATGACATTCGTGCTCCGTCATTTACCATTCACCGGTTCAGTCGTTCACTGACCATCTGGCTTGATAATGGTTCGATTATTTAACGCTCTAGGGGCGCCGCTGCTCTCGTTCTTCCAATATTTGGGGGAAGTTGTGCTCCTCGCCGCCGATACTTTTCGTTCGATTTTCACGCACAAGCTGCGCTGGAAATTATTTCTCAACCAAATTGTCGAGGTCGGATTGCTTTCACAGCTGGTCGTAGTGATTACGGGTGCATTCACCGGAGCAGTATTTTCGGCGCAGACGTTTTTCCAATTCAACAAAATTGGAATGGGATCCGCCGTGGGCGCAGTAGTTTCGGTATCGCTTTGTCGCGAGCTTGCTCCTGTTTTAACAGCTCTGATGGTGGCTGGTCGCGTTGGTGCGGCTATGACGGCCGAGATTGGAACGATGAAAGTGACCGAGCAGATTGATGCGCTCCGCGCATTGGCAGTCTATCCAACGGACTATCTTGTCGTTCCACGCGCACTCGCCATGATGGTGTCCATGCCGCTGCTGGTGGCGGAGTGCATCGCGGTCGGAATTGCCGCTGGTTATTTCGTGGCGATTTTCTTGCTTGGAATCAACGGCACATACTACATGGCGAACATGGTCAAGTGGACGCGCAATCGCGACATCATTATGGGCCTGTCGAAAGCGTTCTGCTTCGGCATTCTCATTGTCTTCATCAGTTGCAACAAAGGATTGACCGCACGCGAGGGCGCTGTTGGCGTCGGCCGGGCGACGACCGAGGCAGTGGTTGACGCCTCGCTTGCGGTTCTGATTTGCAATTTTTTTCTCACAATGTCGTTCAATATCATTTATCCGGCAGGGTACCAGTAATATCAGGCAGTTGAGAGTTGAGAGGTGAGCGTTGAAAGTTGTGAGCTCCGATGATTGAAGCGCTGCCATCTCCAAAATCGTCCGATCGGCCTCGTTTGGTCACGGGCAATTCTTCCCCGATGATCGCAGTGCGTTCATTGGCAAAAAAGATTGGGCAACAGGAAATTTTACGCGGTGTCGATCTTGAAGTCCTGACCGGTGACACACTTGCGATCATCGGACGAAGCGGCGGCGGCAAGAGCGTCTTGCTGAAACATATCGTGGGCCTTATGGAGCCAGACGCTGGCGAAATTTGGATCGAGAGCCAAAACATTGTCGGGATGAACGAGCGCCAGCTCGGGGCGATCCGCAAGAAGGTTGGCATTCTTTTTCAAAGCGGCGCGCTTTTTGATTCAATGACGGTGGAGGAAAACATCGCTTTCCCCTTGCTCGAGGCGGGCGAACGCGATCCGAAGGTTTTAAGCTCAAAGGTTAGGGAAATGCTCGAGGTCATGGAAATGGAGGGCGAGGAGGAAAAGATGCCGGAGAGTTTAAGCGGTGGAATGAAGAAGCGCGTTGGCCTTGCGCGCTCCATCATTCGCCGGCCCTCGTGTGTATTGTACGATGAGCCGACATCAGGCCTCGATCCCGTGGTCGCCGACAGCATTAATCGACTGATTCGGCGGCTGCAACGGCGGTTTGGAATGACCAGCATCGTCGTGACCCACGATATGAAGAGCGCGTTCGACGTGGCCGACAGAATCGCATATCTGCACGACGGCCGAATTTATTTTCATGGAACTTCCGCCGAGCTCCAGAAATCGAGCGATCCTCTGATTCAGGATTTCTTGCTCGGCCGTTCCAATGATCAACGCGGGAACAAAGTTGAGAATTGAGGGTCCACAGGGTAAAAGTTGGACAATAATGAATCGGCACGAGCGAGGTTTAGAGTTCAAAGTAGGCGCATTTGTCTTCGTCGGGTTAGCGATGTTAGGCGCACTCCTTGTTCAATTCGGCCGTCTTGGCGAAGGTTTTAAGACATACTATCCACTCACAGTTCGCTTCACAGACGCAAGTGGCCTGTTAAAAGGTTCCGATGTTTTGCTCGCGGGAGCCAAAATCGGAAAGGTCGCTGGTGGCCCGCGAATGGTTCGCGAGGGCCAGGGTGTAGATGTACCGCTGAAGATTTACGATTACATTAAGGTTCCTGAAGGAAGCAAATTCACCGTTGGAAGTTCCGGTTTGCTTGGCGATCGGTTCGTAAACGTGGTGATGCCGCCCGGGCAGCCGAAGGCTTTTCTAGCGCCAAACACCCACATCAGCGGCGCGCGAGAAACGGGCATTGACGATCTCACCCGGGGAGGGGGTGCTCTCGTAAACGATCTGCGCACAACTGTGCAAAAGTTGAATCAGGACACTCTTTCCTCACAGAACATGGAAAACTTGAAGTCGAGCATGGAGCATTTGAACCAGGCTACCGGTGCATTGGCGGAATCCTCTAAGAAATTGGATGGCGTGATCGAGCAGGCGGATTCAACGATGGCGTCGGCAAAAAAAGCAGCCGACAACTTGCAGAGTGCAATCGCCGACACACACAAGGTGCTGCGCAGCGCCACACAAGGCAAAGGGTTGGTGGCGACACTCCTGAATAATCAACAACTGGCCGACGATCTGCACGCGCTAATCAGCAATTTGCGAGCGCACGGCGTCTTGTTTTATCGCGATACTGCCGCAACCGCTCAGCCAAAGCCGACGGAGCAAACTAAACCGGCGCGCCAAACCAGGAGTCGCTGAGATTCTCCGAAATGGATTGCGCGGTCCGGTCCGTTTCTGCTTAGATCGGATCGCGTGATACGGCGATCATTTCTGAAGCATTTTGCAGCGGTTCCGCTTGTCGCAACCGCAGCGCCTGCTACTGTCGGCGCGAGCACGACGAAACTAAAAATTCTTATGAAGAGTGCCTGGGGTTCGGACGAACCCGACCAAAGCCGCATTTCCATTTCTTCACGGCGACGCGCTTTCTGAAGCCGGTCACGAAGTTCAAATCTTTCTTCTCGGCGAAGCGGTCTCTCTGATGCGAAAATCAGTCGCTAATGGCAAACTTCCGGCGCGATCTGGTTCAGTTCATAAAAACACGCGAGTGATCGCTCAACGCAGGCCGACGGCTTTGCGCACGCGCTGCATGACCTGCTCGGCGATTTCGTTTGCGCGTTTAGCGCCTTTGGTGAGGACATTGTTGATGTACGATTTGTCGCGCAGAATTTCTTCGCGACGTTTGCGCATCGGTGCGAAATATTCCCTCAGTTTCTCGAATAGCTCTTTTTTGAAATCGCCGTAGCCGGTCCCGCCTTTTTTGAACTGCTCTTTCATATTCGCGAGTTCATCTTTCGAAGCGAAGAGAGAGTAGAGCTGAACGATTGTCGATCTTTCCGGATCTTTCGGTGCTTCGACGGGGGTTGAGTCGGTCACGATGCTCATCACGCGTTTCCGCGTTTCTTTTTCGTCGCCGAAAATGTCGATGTTGTTGCCGTAGCTTTTGCTCATCTTCTGGCCATCGATACCCGGCACCGTCTCTGTCGCGGGCTGGATACGCGCTTCAGGCAACTTAAAAATCTGGCCGAACGTTTCGTTCATCTTCACAGCCAGATCGCGGGTCATCTCGATGTGCTGTTTTTGGTCTTTGCCGACCGGCACGACGTCGCTGTCATAAATCAAAATGTCCGCCGCCATGAGCACCGGGTAGTTGAATAGTCCAACTGTAGCGGCCACGCCGCGGGCGAGTTTGTCTTTGTAAGAGTGGGCGCGCTCCAACAGACCCATTGGCGCGACCGTCGATAAAATCCACGCCAACTCCGTGACCTGCGGCACATCTGAATGCCGAAAAAGCGTTGCCCGCTCTGGATCAAGTCCGCACGCGAGAAAATCGAGCGCCACGCGCCGGCTGTTCGTGCGCAAAGCCTCCGGGTCGCGCACACTGGTAAGCGCATGATAATCGGCAATGAAATAAAGCGCTTCGCCCTCAGCTTGGAGCGCGATGGCTGGCCGCATCATGCCGAAGTAATTGCCGATGTGCAGAACGCCGCTGGGCTGGATGCCGGAGAGAATGCGCATGGGCTGCAACGTTCAACGCTCAACGTTTAACTTTCAACGCCCAACTCAGAATGTCGGGCCGGTCTGGTACGACGCGATTTGGCCATCCCCTGACTTCCTGCTGGTAAACTTGCGCGGTAACCATTAGATAAAAGTGCGTAATGGCTGCCAAAAACAACCAGCCCGTTTCCGTCGTCACCGGAGGCGCGGGTTTTCTCGGTTCGCATTTGGTGGATCGACTTTTGACCGAAGGGCATCGCGTCATTGCCATTGATAATTTGATCACCGGTAACACGGCGAACATTGGACATCTCGCCGAGAACGAAAATTTCCGGTTCATCAAACACAACGTTTCCAATTTCATTTTTCTGCCGGAAGAAAAGATCGATTACGTTTTTCACTTCGCGTCGCCGGCCAGCCCAATTGATTATCTGGAACTCCCGATTCCGACGCTCAAAGTGGGCGCGCTTGGCACGCACAACACACTTGGCCTGGCCAAGGACAAAAGGGCCTCGTTCATTCTCGCGTCAACATCTGAGGTGTACGGCGATCCTCTGGAGCATCCACAAAAGGAAGATTACTGGGGCAACGTCAACCCGATTGGGCCGCGCGGTGTTTACGATGAAGCGAAACGGTTCGCCGAAGCGATCACTATGGCGTATCACCGCTATCACAGACTGGACACCAAAATCGTGCGCATCTTTAACACATACGGGCCGCGAATGCGGTTGCGCGATGGTCGCGTGGTCCCGGCGTTTATCGGACAGGCCTTGAATGGTCAACCGCTGACCGTTTTTGGCGATGGCTCGCAGACACGCTCGTTTTGTTACGTGTCCGATTTGATCGATGGAATTTTCAAACTGGCCATGAGCAATTTTCACGAGCCGGTCAACCTGGGTAATCCGCGCGAGATGACAATCAAACAGTTCGCCGACGAAATTATTCGCATCACAGGAACAAAGTCGGCAATCGGATACAAACCATTGCCCGTAGACGACCCAAAGGTGCGCCAACCGGATATCTCTCGCGCCAAAGAAGTGCTTGGTTGGGAGCCGCGTGTGGAATTCGAAGAGGGAATCAAAAAGACGATCGAGTATTTTAGCGAGTCGTGAAATCGTTAAAAAAGTTACGACGGGTTACACAAAGAGGCCCATCGAACGTTTGTAACTATGAAACCTTGTAACAAATCAGACCTCGCCCAACTCCCGTAAAATTTTACTGGCGCTTATGGCAATTTGGTTGTGAATTCTCGCATCATGGGGCGCGCGCTTTTCGTGGCCGTGGGTTTAGCTGCTGTTTGCTCACCCGTCGCAGCGCAGCAAGCGAACTGGCGGGGAGCAACACAAAACGATCCCGCTTTTGCGTTGAGCCTTTATAAACCGGAAATTCTTAATGCGAAGGATAGTTCCCTTCTATTTCATAAAGGTCGGGTGCAGGCGTGGTCGGACGGTGGGCGACTCGTAAGTGAGAACGCATTGGCCGACATTGGCTTGGAGCCGCTCGACCTGTTTCCGGTTACGTATTTGACCCCGAACGCTTTTGGACCCATGCCAGCAAGGAAAGGACGCGCTGCTTCTGATTCTTCATCTGGGAATTTTGGAGCGGATGGCAAGGATTCACCCGGGATCGTGATGTCGCCTGTGGATCGGGTTTATTACGGTGGAGAAATCGGGGTTTTATATGGGCAATGGACGGGCAAAGGCGGCGGCGATCTCATGCAGAGCTATATTCTAGGCACGGTCGGCAATGACAAATTCCAAATCTCGGTTGGCGCCGTATATGAGGAGTCGAGTGGACGCTCAGCGCGGTACCGCTCATACATTGTTCCAAGATAAGGCCTGCGCGTCAGCGCTGGCTCTGGGCAGCATCGGTGTGTGAAAGTGCCATGAGAATCCAAAGCGGCAGAGCACTGCCGCACTCCAAAACGTGGCCGTTGTTCCCAATGTTTATTACGGTACGCGAAAATCCAACTCCCAACTTATCTTGCAAGCCAATTTCGAATTCTAATGTTCAAAAAGACTGGGTGTCTCCAAGTTGTTTTGAGATTTAGATGTTGAAATTTGGTTTGGGATTTGGGAATTGGGGTTCGGAGCTTTAGCCTATGGCCGCACCGGTACGTCTCACTAGCCTTAATATTGGGTCCCAAACCATCGGTTTGGCAGAATTTCGCGTGGAACCCCATGGCGGCTTGGTCTTGCTGAATTATCGTTTGCTCGAAGCGCCGCTTGATCCTGCAACTGGGCAACGACGCGACGCCCACACTACGCTCGGGGAAACGGCCGTCGCGTTGCGGGACACGATGACGGAACTCCACATCAAACAGGGCGCGGTGAATTATGCGTTGCCCGCGCAATCGGTCTTCGCGCGTTTTGTGAAACTGCCTCCGCTGGTAGAGGAAAAGCTAGATAAAATCATCTCTTTCGAGGCGCAGCAAAATGTTCCGTTCCCGATCGACGAGGTGGTTTGGGATTATCAGCTCGTTGGCGGCGGCTTGGGCGAGCAAATTCAGGTGATCCTGGTCGCGATCAAGGTTGATTTACTCGACGAAATCAACAGCGCTGTCGAAGAAGCGGGGCTGCATACATCCATTATCGATGTGGCGCCGATGGCGCTCTGCAATGCGTTTCGTTACAACTATACGGACGTTGGCGGCTGCTCACTACTCGTAGATATCGGCGCGCGCACGACCAACATTCTCTTCATCGAGCCCGGAAGAATTTTCTCGCGCAGCCTTCCCATTGGTGGCACCGCGATCACTGCCGCAATTTCCAGGGAATTTGGCGAATCTTTCGCCGAGGCGGAAACCCGAAAGAAACGGGACGGCTTTGTTGCTTTGGGAGGCGCTTCTGCCGAACCTGCAGACACCGACGTTGGTCGCGTCTCGAAGATCGCGCGCAGCACCATGACCCGGCTGCACGCGGAATTGGTGCGTTCCATTACTCATTACGGCGCGCAACAGCAGGGAAATCGCCCGGCGCGCATCTTTCTTTGTGGCGGAGGCGCAGGCATGCCCTACATGCGGGAGTTCTTTCAGGAGAAGTTTCAGTTGCCGATCGAGTTTTTTAATCCGCTCCAGAAAGTGACTGTGTCGGAGGCCGCGCAGGAGGGGGCGCGTTCTGCCCATTTGCTTGGGGAATTGGTTGGTCTGGCGCTGCGCGCCGTGACCGTTTGTCCGATGAAGTTAAATTTGCTTCCGGCCAGCGTCGTTCGAAGGCAGGAACTAGAAAAACGCCGGCCATTCTTCATCGCTGCTGCGGCGTGCATTCTTCTCGCCCTGGTGGGCTGGTCGGCTTACTACACACGAGCGGCCCAGGTCGCGCAGCAAACTGCGCAGGCACTGAGCCAGAAGAACGACAGCATGCACGTGGCGGAAGCGCGGCTTGATAAGCTTAAAAAACAAATCACCGCGTTGGACAACATCGCGACTCCACTGATCACGGCAGTGAACGATCGCAACTTCTGGCCGCAGATTCTTGAAGACTTAAACGCGCGTCTGCCGGAAGCAGACATCTGGATCACCGAGCTTGCCGCAACTTCCGGTGGAAAACTGCTTGGGGCGCCTGAAAAACGCGCCGCGGAAACTACGCCAATTCCGTCGCCAACCGCTCCTTCATCGACGTCAAAAACCGCGGCTGCCGCTGGGAAATTGATCGATGGCATCATCGTTCGCGGCCTTTACCTGTATAATCCCGAGCAGCAGGAAATCGTCGTCGATTACCTTCGCAATCTGGCGAAGTCGCCGTTTTTTGTTGTCAATCCAAAAACCCCGGAGCGTGTGATCAAATCCAACTCCGTCCCGAACGACACGGAGTGGGCGTTCCCGTATGAGCTTCAGCTGCCGCTGCGCACTCCGGTACAATTGCCATGAAGTGGTTTCAGCAAAATCGGGCGTTCGGCTTGCTTCTGCTTGGCTTTGCAATTTGCGCGTTGCTTGCCGGCGCACTGCTTTACTGGAGATTGACCATCTGGAGTGATGCGAGACAAATATTTGATCGGGCGGCAGCAGAGCGGATCCGGCTGCTGCATCTGGATCCGTTTCCCAACGACGCCAATTATCGGAAATTGCAAGGTTACCTAGAGACATACAGCACCGCGCTGGACAAATTCAAAGAAGCCCTGAAAGCCGAGGTCGCGCGTGCCCCGTCGCTTGCGCCCAATGAATTTCAATCGCGGCTGCGCCAGGCGACCATCGCGACACTGGATCGAGCGCGTGTGAACAACGTGAAGCTGCCGGACAGATTTCAGCTCGGCTTCGATGAATTTGCCACGATCATGCCTAATACCGCCGTCACGCCGTTGCTTGGACAGGAGCTTTCCCAAATCCAGATGCTCATAAACATTTTGCTTGATGCCAAGGTGGATAGCGTGACGTCTCTTCGCCGCACGCGCTTGCCCGAAGAACGCGGGGCTGCACCGACTCCGACACAGTCTCCGTCTCCCGGGCGCAGGGTCGCGACAGCGAAGCCAGGCGGCACGCCTGTGCCAACGTTGATCGAGCGCAACATCGTCGATGTCACTTTTAAAGCGGCACCCTCGGCAGCGCGGAAAGTCCTAAACGAAATCGTAAGTTCCACCGGACAATTTTTTATCGTTCGCACGCTGTACGTGCACAATGAGAAAGACAAAGGCCCGCCGCGCGAAAAAATGGCTGGCCCAGCGCCGGCTGACAGCGGGCAGGCGACTCCGGCTCAATCCGGTGCCGCCGGCTCACTGAATTTCATCGTGGGCAACGAGCACGTCGAAGTTTCTGCCACGATCGAGATGCTGCGATTCACATTTTGATGTTAGTCGCGAATGGACACCAATAAGACAGAGAAGATAGGTTTGCCCGCGAATAACGCGAATTAGCGCGAATGATGGTCTTCTGCCGGAATCTTTTTTTTGCGTCTATTCGTGTGATTCGCGGGCCTCTTTCTTTGCCCCCTCCTTCGTTATTCGATATTCGTGCTTCGTCCTTCGGTTCATTCGTGGTTAAAGGTTAGCCGTGGCAAAGGTTTTGGACTGGATTAAGGCGCATTACGATCGCATCGCGCTCATCGCTGCGGCAGTGTTCCTTCTCATTTCCGCCGTCTCCATTTGGTGGAGCGCCATCCAGTTCGGTAACCGTCTCATCACGCTGCAGCCGCCTCGGGCAAAAACTGCCTCGCCGCCTCCCATCGCGGCGGAGCTCGATCGCGCGGCGGAGCAGCTCCAGCATCCGGTACAATGGAAAGGCAGCACGCGCTCCGGGCTTTTTGTTCCGGAAAAACATTTCATCGGCGCGGACGGCCTACCGGCCACGCTGCAAAACACCCAGGTGCATCCACCGGTTCCAAATGAGTGGTTTGAAAAATTCGGTTTGCCCATTCAGGACGCCGACGTTCTCGATCAGGACGCCGACAAAGACGGCTTCACTAATCTGGACGAATGGCAGGGGAACACCGATCCCACGAATAAGGATTCGCACCCGGATTACCTCACAAAATTACATTTGGTGTCTGCCACTGAGGAAGCGTTCCGATACATTTTTTCATCGCGGATAAAAGACACATTCGGCATCAACAGCATCGACCAGAACGAGCCGACGCAATTCTTGAAGGTCGGCGACGTTATCCGCGGCACCGACTTTAAGATCGTCAAGTTCACCGAGAAACGCGAACGCAATCAGTACGGCACCAATGTGGATGTGTCCGAGCTGCTCCTCGAGCACCCGCAGACCCACGCGCAGGTCACGCTGGTAAAGGAAAAGGTCGCCACCTCGCCGCAATCCGTGGCCACATTCGTTTATACGTGGGGCGGACGTCGGGAATTCGAAGTGAGAAAAGATCAAGAATTTTCTTTGAAGCCCGTAGAAGAGATCAAGTACAAGCTCGTGGATGTGCAGCCGGCCAAGGCCGTAATCGTGAATACGCAACAACCAAATGCGCCGATCGAGATCGGGTTCGCCGCGCCGTAGCAAACGTCTGAAAACGTCCACAGATTACACAGATTTCCGCAGATTGATTCGATTAATCGTCTCTTAAAAATCTGTGTGAATCTGCGCAATCTGTGGATGGTTGATCTCCGTGTTCTCTGCCGTGAAGGATGAGCCGCCTTTGGTCGCCGCGGCCGACGTACGGCGTGCCAAGGCATAACCCGTTCCACTTCACGTCCGAAAAAATCGTAAGAATTTTGCTTGCAGCCGGTGGAGCAAATCAAATACAAGCTCGTAAATGTGCAGCTAGAAAGATCGCTTATGAAAAAAATTCCACGCACCCTCGGAACCATTGAACAGAAGGAAACGAAGTTAACGAAGGTTGGCTTTTTTGGGCGGTTGCCCAGAATCTTGGTTTTCTTTGTTGCCTTCTGTTTCACTCTTATCTGCTTCTCCTTCATTTGCGCGACGAGCTTTGCGCAAACCCCAGACAGCGCCGCCGAGCGCGAAGTGCAGCGGCGTCAGGCCGCCATTCCGCAAGGCGAAGCAGCCCTGGCGCGCGGTAAGTCCGCCATGAAAACGAAAAATTACACCATCGCGCACGAAGAATTCCGGACGGCTGTGACTTACTTGCCCGACGCAGTCGCCTCGGGAAAAACGCACGACCAAGCTGTTGATGGCTTCTGCAAAAGCGGCGTCGCGTTAGCCGAAGCCCGCATCGCTGAGGGAAGAAACGCCGATGCCGAGGCGATCTTGAGCGAGATTTTAAGCGATCGCTATGATCCGAAATGCCGTCCGGCGCACGAGCTTTACATGCGCCTACGTCAGCCGGGTTCCTTCGACAAAACAGTGAGGACTGTCAACAACGCAGAAGTCGACTGTGAAGCAATGCTAGCGCGGCCATTCCCTGAGCGGGTGGAGAAAGTGAAAGAATTACTCGCCGAAGCCGACAGCTTTTATCAATCCGGCCGGTACGATCTGGCGATGAAACGATACGATCAAGTCTTGTGTCTTGATCCGTACAACACAGCGGCCCGTCGCGGCCAGGAAAAAATCGACCATACCAAATACCAGTATGGCGAAGAAGCGTACAACGAGACGCGATCACGCCAGCTTTGGAAGGTGGAAGGAGCCTGGCAGCAACCCGTCAGAAAATATGGTGCGGCGGGCGCACCAGCCGCAGTCGGAAGCCAACGGGAATTAGGCGGCACCGCTGCGATGACCAGCAAGCTGAATAGGATCATCATTCCGCACATTGAATTTCGCGATGCAACCATTCGGGAAGCGATCGATGTTCTTCGGGAACAGGCGGCCGAGAACGACACTGGTCCAGAAGGCCAGAGGGGCGTGAACCTCGTGCTGCGGCTTGTGCCGCTCGGACAAATCGCGCCGCCTGTGCAGCCGGTCGCGACGCCAACAGGCACCGGTACCCCGGTGCCGGGCGGTGCTCCTCCTGTCGGTCCTGCTGCTGGTGCTCCGCCTGCAGGGCAAGGAACAGCACCGGGCCAGACAGGTCCTGGTGGAGCACCGGTGGTCGTGCCCGCAGCGGGTCCGGCGAACGCGCGTATCACCGTAACTCTGGATAATGTTCCACTCGGCGAAGCGCTCCGTTACATCGCCAATCAAGCGGCATTAAAGGTCAAAGTAGAACCGTATGCGGTATCTGTTATACCTCTCACCGAGCAAACCAACGAGCTGATCACGAAACGATATCATGTCCCGCCGGAATTCTTCGGCGGTCCACTCGACGTCGGTTATTATCTTCAAGGCAGCTTGGGCGGGCAGACCGGTGCGGGTGGTCGAGCCGCAGAGCCGGTGCCTGTGGCTACCAATGTCATTGAGAAAGAGGCAGTAAGTTACCAGACGGCGTCAGGAGTCGGCACTGGCGTCGGCGCTACGAGCGCAGCAAATTTGCTGCAGGGGACTGCCACTACGCGACAGAGTCTACTTAACGATCGTCAACTCGTCGGCCGTGCCGATGCTAAAATAACGTTGCAGAGCATGGGCGTGGACTTTCCCCCGGCCGCAAGCGCCACCTTCTGGCCGCACAGCGGGACGCTGATTGTTCGCAACACGCAGGACAATCTGGACATGGTAGATGCGTTGGTTGATCAAGCGAATATTTCGCAGCCGAAGCAGGTCGAGATCGAATCAAAATTTGTCGAGATTAACCAAAACAATCTCAAGGAACTTGGTTTCGATTGGCTGCTGGGCCCGTTTAGCCTAAATGGGAAGGTTTTCGGTTCAGGCGCAACCGCAGGCAACGGGGTACCGACGAATGCCGCGAATTTTCCGTTCGTTGATAACGGCGTTCCGATCGGACAAAATCCTGTAACCGCCGGAAATCGCAGCGGCGATTTCGCAATTAGCGCGAACGCGCTCGATGCGCTTTTGGTTCCAGGTCTTGGACAAGCGGCTGGCGTTGCCCCCGGAATCTTTGGATTGGCGGGGGTGTTCACCAATCCACAATTTCAGGTGGTGATCCGCGCGCTCAATCAGAAAAAAGGAATTGATCTGCTTTCCGCGCCAAGGGTGACGACTAAGAGTGGACAGCGCGCCATTATCGAGGTCGTCAGGGAATTTCGTTACCCGAGAACATACACTCAGCCTCAGGTTCCGGCGATCAGTAGTAGTCTCGTTGGAGGAACCGTCCCAGTTGTTGTCACGCCGACGACGCCTCAGGATTGGGAGACGCGGAACACAGGCGTCACTTTGGAAGTCGAACCAGTAGTTGGAGGAGACGGAATGACGATAGACCTGAACTTGGTTCCGCAAGTCGTGGAGTTTGAAGGTTTCATCAATTATGGCAGTCCGATTAATGCAGTCGGCGTCGATACCGCAATGGGAATAACGATTTCAAAGCCTGTCCAGCTGACCCCGAACGTAATTAACCAGCCGGTCTTCAGCACGCGCAAAGTAACAACGAGCGTCAGCGTTGCTGACGGACAAACGGTGGTGCTGGGTGGGTTGATGCGTGAAGACGTGCAGAAAACCGAGGATAAAGTGCCCATCTTAGGGGACATTCCGCTCATCGGCAGGGCCTTTCGCACCAACGTGGATCAGCACATCAAGAAGAATCTGGTCATATTCGTGACGGCGAGACAGATGACGGCCTATGGCGCGCCGGTTGAGGAAGAGGAAGAAGGCTTGCTGCCGCCGGAGTTACCCGAAGTGCCGGCGTATAAGAAGTAGTAGTCCACAGATTACGCAGATTCTTTAGAGAGATTCATTGGGTCAATCTGCGTTAATCGGGATGGGGGGAATCTGTGGACGACCGTTCTTCTTCCCTCCGTGTCCTTCGTGTCCTCTGTGGTAAAAAATCTGTGCGATCCCGTGTACCGCGCGAACTGGTCAACCATTTGGCGATCTAACAGCAGCGAAGCCAATCGTGTTTCAAATCGAAGGCCTCCGCGCAGCCGGCGACGAAATTCCAAGGCCTAGATCTGAAGCCTCGTACTGCGAGGTCGCGACCTAGCTCGTTCCGCACGTTGCAGGGGGAGGGAGATCATAAGTGTCGGGACTTTGAAAGCTTCGCCACGGGACGAGTCCGTCCGACTTGGCGGACGCGGGAGTGGTTCTCTTCATAGATCGCCGACGTGAGTTATTGGCGGTTCACTGTCATTCTTGAGGTATTACTGCCCGACCAGGCTCCAGCCGGCTGGAATCGTTGGGCCGAACGCGGCGATGACGAAGACGTTGTCGTTCAGATACCAGATCGCTGTTTGACGGCTGCTGGCATTGTAAAGCAGATAGTCCGGATGGCCGTCCCCATCAAAATCCGCGACAG
>QHOV01000009.1 GCA_003218885.1 Verrucomicrobiota bacterium
GTCGCCTACGAAGGCAGCGGGACGGGCGGCTGGCTCACGGTCAACGATGTCCATTTAAGTCTGGACGATCTGAATCCAAAGATCGCTTTGAGTATCGGCTCGACCAAGGACAATCAATTTGCGGTGGCCAGCGGAGGGAAAATCTTCGCCCTCGGTCTGCTTGTATCCACAACAGAAAATGGCGGCGATTATCTCGCCGTTGTGCCGCAGGCAGGAGACGAAGCATTTCTTATGACGCGCCGCAGCCCTCTGGGTTGGCCGACGCCGTTTGATTTTAATTTCATGACAGGCCATTCGCCGTCATGGAAGCGGCATATCTATTATGAGCTTCGCTGGAAAAAACCGTCCGGCGCGACACTCGATATGGTTTGGCGTTACGAGCAAAACTTCTACGGGCAACAGCTCGTCCTGGGCACCGGCTGGGACAGCGGATTCAGCGTTCATGAAGGTTCTACTGGCTTGATCCAGCTCGAGATCCGTCCCTGAGGAGAGCCATCAAAAGGTTGTCTCTCATGCACTTCGTTGCATCATTTCTCCGTGCGACTTTCGCGCAAACTCCAAAAACTGTTTTCCATCGACGCTGTGCAGAGCCTCTGGGAGCACATCTGCCGCTGGACTCATCCCGTCAGCGCGCGGCGGATCCTCGCTACGATTGATCAGGCGGAATTAGAACGGCTGCGGCGCCATTATCCTTACCGGCCCAACGCGCGAAGAATCAACGCCTACGAAGACGCTGCCTACTGGATCGGCGTTAACGTCAAGCACGTCCAGGATCTTTGGCTCGATCGCGCGCCGCCGCTTCATATTCTCGATCTGGGCTGCGGCGCCGGTTATTTCCTTTACCTCTGCCGGCTCTTCGGCCACGAAGGACTCGGGCTGGACACAGACGAGGAGCTGTTTTTCCGCGGCACAACGCAGCTTCTCGGCGTTCGCCGGATCGTTGCGCGAATTCATCCGCAAACGCCACTGCCCGATCTCGAAAAAAAATTCGATCTCGTCACCGGCCATCGGGTTTGTTTTCATCGGATCGAACGAGACGAAAATGGCGTGTGGAAGGAGTGGACTGCTGCCGATTGGGAGTTTTTCATCCACGATATTCGGACACGATTTCTCAAACCACACGGACGACTCCTTTTGGAATTTAATCCGCGAGCTGACGGCTCCTCATTCTTTACCGAGGAATTGCGCGCTTTTTTTGAGTCGCAAGGCGCGCGCATTTTTCGCCGGAAAGCGCTGCTCGCAGCGGACCAAAATGAACGCCCACGATTCAGGGGGATCAAAAATTCACCACGAAGAGCACAGAGGACACGAAGCAATCCAGAATCTACTTCCTAAATCCTGATTAACCTTTCATCAAAACCTCCGCGTTCTTCGTGCCCTTCGTGTCCTTCGTGGTTAATCCGGGCTTACAGCTTCCAATCTGAGCAATCCCAGCCGAGCATTTGCTCAACGTTTGCGATGTCTTGGGCAAACAGGTTGTAGAGAAAAACCCTCTCCTCCCAGTTCATCGCGCGCTCGTATGGCACAACGTTTCTGTCTCTGCTGCGCACCGAACGCAGTGGTTTGCGGCCAAGAAACGAAAAGATGGAGCCGAGGGTTTCGGGCTGGTGCTCCTTGAACTCTTCGAACTTCACGACCTTCACTTGCTCGCGCGGAAAGAATTTGAAGAGCCGTGCAAGTTGTCGTCCGTAGAATCCGCGATCGACATAAGCAAAGCGGCGCGCGTCAGGCGGAGGCGCGCCGGCGATGCGCGCTTGTTCTTCCCGCACCGCGTCGAAGAAATCCAACGGCTCGCGGCCTTTGAATCGTTGCATATTCCAATGCGCAAAAGCGCGATCCACTGGATTTCGCAGAATGATCAGCAATTTGATTTTTGGGTTGTATTTCCAGATCCGTTCCGCGGCTGGTTCGTAATACATATAACTGGGCGTGCAATCACCGGCGATGGTTGAGGGAGCGAGCAGCGGATAATGTTTATGCAATTGTTCATAGTCCACGTGGGAAACGAACGCCGCGTCGTTATCAAAGAAATGCATTTCCTGCTGGTCGCCAATGGTGATGTCCGGGTGCTTGCTTAAAAAATAATGCAACGCTGTCGTGCCGGATTTTTGTGCGCCGGCCAAGATGAAATCGAGCCGCTCGATTTTGCGCCGCCTGCTTCGAAACATCGTCATGAATCAAGAACTGGTAACCTCATCGCGCAATCGGCTTTGGCTAAGCAGAAAACGGGCGTCCGGACGTTGTCGATCTTTTTTTTGTAACCTTACAATGCGTCTGCCTGTCTTAACACAGCGATGAGTCTTGCTCTGAAGGCGTGCGCGCGCGGAGTGGTAACGTTCGTTCAGTTATGATTGTTGTCGGCTTCGTTGTATCGCTTGCCGTAATCGCGGCTCTCGGTTGTTTAGGAGCGCGCAAGCGGAGCCCGGCCTCCGAAATTCCTAACGTCCTGTTCGATCGATTCCGGGATCACGCGGCTTGATCGCGCGGTGATAGGACAAAAGTTGTCGCGCGCTCGCTAGCGTTTTATGCTCGGCGATGCTTACGGCTTTTTCGACATCACAAAAACTGCGGTCATTTGCCGTCGCGTGCACAATTGGCTTTGTCGCATCCGCCGTTGCCGACGAAGGGATGTGGCTTTTCAATGCCCCGCCGCTGAAACAGCTTTGGGAAAAATACCAATTCGAGCCGACACCGCAGTGGCTCGACCATCTGCAAAAAGCCAGCGTCCGTTTCAATTCGGGCGGCAGTGGCTCGTTCGTTTCCGCAAACGGACTGGTGATCACGAACCATCATGTAGGGGCCGATTCTCTTCAGAAATTCGGCGATGAGCAACACAACTATCTTCGCGACGGCTTCTATGCAAAAACTCAAGCCGAAGAGAAGAAATGCGTCGATCTCGAGCTCAACGTCCTGATGTCGATCGAGGATGTGACCGCGCGCGTCAACGGCGCGGTGAAAGCAGGGACGACCACCGAGCAATCGGCCAACGCGCGCAAAGCAGTCATCGCTGCGATTGAAAAGGAGAGCAAAGAGAAAACCGGGCTGCGATCGGACGTGGTTACGTTGTATCAAGGCGGCGCGTACCATCTCTATCGCTACAAACGCTACGACGATGTGCGGCTCGTGTTTGCGCCTGAGCAGCAGATCGCGTTCTACGGCGGCGACCCGGATAATTTCGAATATCCGCGTTACGATCTCGACATCTGCCTTTTTCGCGTTTACGAAAATGGCCAGCCGGCCAAGATCGAGCACTTTCTGAAGTTCAATTCCAATGGGCCGACCGATGGCGAACTGATTTTTGTTAGCGGCAGCCCGGGCAAAACGGACCGGCAACTCACGTTGGATGAACTAGCCGACACGCGCGATCGATATTTGCCATATGTGCTGAACATGTTTTACCGCCGCGAAGTGCTGGAATCGGCCTACAGCGCGCGCTCATTCGAGAACGCACGTAAGGCGCGCGACGATCTGTTCGGTGATCAGAACAACCGCAAACGGTACGACGGCTATCTGGCCGGACTGCTTGATCCGCAAATCTGGTCGGCACTTAGGGCACGCGAACAAAAGTTGCGCGACGCCATTGCACGTGATTCCAAGCTAAAAGCGACCGCCGCTGCATATGATCGGATCAAACGCGCCCAAGCCGAGATCGCCAAGAACGCCCCAGTTTACAATTATCTCGAGCAAGAACGGCCGGTTACCGTTGGTTATCGCGGGCCGCGAACGCTCTCGGGAAATCTTTTCAAATACGCTCGGCTTCTGACTCGCGCGATCGATGAGCGCGCCAAACCAAACGGCGAACGGATCGCGGCATTTCGCGATAGCGCCAAGGACTCACTCGAGCTTGAACTCTTCTCCGGCGAACCGGTCTACGATGATTACGAAATTCTCCGGTTAACGGATTCGCTCACCGATTTTGCCGAGAAATTCGGTGGCAACGATCCCCTGGTGATACAAGTTCTCGCCGGCAAATCGCCGCGGGCCCGCGCACTGGAATTGGTTAGCGGAACAAAATTGAAAGATGTCGAGTTCCGGAAAAATCTTTACGCGAAAAACGCGACAGCATT
>QHOV01000081.1 GCA_003218885.1 Verrucomicrobiota bacterium
CCCCAGATCGCATTCAAGAGCCGCAGCGTGAAAAGGACCGGCCCGCAAAGCGGCGACATTCTCGGCGATCTCACGATGCACGGCGTGACTAGACCCATCACGCTGCACGTGAAGTTGCTGACGCTGATCAGCGACACGAGCGGGACGCGCTGGTCAGTGACAACCGATCCAATCATGCGTCGCGACTTCAATTTGATGTTTGCTCCCGCAACCGAGTCAATCTCCGGCATCAGCCAGACGGTTGCGATCAACATCGAGATCGAGGCGAAGCGGGCGCAATGATATGACCATGTTTGCGCTCACTTGGATCGGTCTGATGTGCTGGTGTGTTTGTTTTTGGTGGATGCATCGCATCTCAGCGCGTCAGGCCGCAATGTTGAAGGAGCTGCATGAAATGACGACGCGCATCGAACGGCTTTCCCAAGCTGAACATGACTTGATTCGTGATGTGCATCCAAAAGTGCATGAGATTAAAGAGCACATCGAAAACGTTGCTGGAGCGGTTTCACCCCAAAATTCGGCGGCTGAAGATGCGTCATCTTGAAAAATGCCGGAGCGAAGATCAGTCTCTTCGCTCGAACCAGGTCTGAGGCTCGATGGAAATCATTCCCCTCGGAGATTCCGCGCTGATTGTGCGCGTTCGTGAGCAATTCGAAGACGCGCCCGAGAAAACGCTGGACGAGGTGCTGCGAACGCTTCAACAGCTTCGGAATGCTGCAATCCCCGGCGTCATCGAGGTTGCGCCTGCTTACACGACCGTCGCACTTTTCTTCGATCCAGTCGCCGTCGCCAAAGCGAGAGAAACGCCGGGTGACGTGTTCGATTGGTTGGCAGAAAAAATTCGCAGCGCGATTGCTTCTGGTTCGGCCTTCCATCGCCGCCGAAGCGCCGCTGCTGCTCCGCGGTTGATTGAAATCCCCGTCTGTTACGATGCGGAATTTGGCCTCGACCTCGATCGCGTGGGTGAACATACAAAACTTTCCGCGGGCGAAGTGGTCGATCTCCACAGCACAGCCGAATACCGAGTGGCCTGCATTGGGTTCGTTCCGGGCTTTCCGTTTCTGACCGGTCTGCCAAAGACATTGGCGACGCCGCGCCGGGCCACGCCGCGCAAGGAAATTCCTCCAGGTTCGGTAGGCATCGGCGGCGCGCAAACGGGAATTTATCCGTTGCGTTCGCCCGGAGGCTGGAACCTGATTGGCCAGACGCCGTTGAAACTTTTTGATCCGACAAAAAATCCTCCTGCGCTTTTGTGCGCGGGGGATCGCGTACGTTTCCGCGCAATCACGCGCGAAGTGTTTGAAGCATCAAAGCAAGGCGGCGCATCGAGATGATTATAACGCGGGCGGGATTTCTTACCTCGGTGCAGGATCTTGGCCGCAGTGGCTATCGCGAGTTCGGCGTCTCATCAGGCGGCGCGCTCGATTCATTTGCATTGCGCGTGGCGAATCTGCTTGTCGGCAACGATGAAAACGCGGCTGGACTCGAAATTACGCTCGGCGGTTTGCGATTGCGCTTTGACGAAGAGCAAATCGTCGCCTGGTGCGGAGGCGAAGTCGATGTGCACCTTGGATCGATGGCATTGCCGGCGGGCCACGCGGCTCTCCTGCCTGCCGGTGAAGAATTGAAATTCAGCCAGCCTCAAATTGGTTGCCGATGCTGGCTGGCTGTCTCGGGCGGAATCGATGTGCCACTCGTGCTCGGCAGTCGCTCCACAGATTTGCGTGCGCAGTTCGGCGGATTTGAAGGGCGCACATTGCGAGATGGAGATGAGTTAGTCTTAGGGAAATCTCGGCGGTCACCCGCCTTCGCTAAAGCTACGGCGGACAAGCAGACCGCCGCTACAAAAAGTATTTCCTCGTGGACCGCGCAGCATGATTGGGTAAGTCCAGCAAAGCGCAATCCGATTTTGCGCTTCGTTCGCGGCTGCGATTGGGACCGCTCTAACACTTCAATGCTTCAACGTTTCACGAGTGAAACGTTCGCTGTCTCGCTCGATTCTGATCGTATGGGCGTGCGCTTCGATAGTCCAGAATTGAAACGGCAGGACAATGTCGATCTTACGTCTGAAGCAGTCGCACCGGGTACCATCCAGATTCCACCAAGCGGAAAGCCGATTTTGCTTTTGGGAGATTGTCAAACCATCGGTGGTTATCCGAAAATAGCGCACGTGATTACTGTCGATCTGGGTATAGCGGCACAACTTCGCGCCGGCGATCAGGTTCGCCTTTCCGAAGTCTCGCTCGTGGATGCGCACCGGCTCTTGCTGGAGCGCGAGCAGCAATTAGAACTTTTTCGCATCGGCCTGAGCTTGCACACATCATGAAGTTGCAAGTCGATCTTAACGCCGATCTCGGCGAAGGCGCGGGACACGATGCTGAGCTGTTCGAGCTCATTAGCTCGGCGAACATCGCAACTGGTTTTCACGCCGGCGATTCCGATACGATGCACGCGGCAGTTTGTGCGGCGAAGGAGCACGGCGTCGCTATTGGAGCGCATCCAAGTTTTTTCGATCGCGAAAATTTTGGACGCAAGGAACTGAAGGTAAGTAACGAAGAAGTATTCGACGCCGTGGCTTATCAGCTCGGAATTTTTCAAGCGATCGCCTTCGCCGTCGGCATGCGACCGAACCACGTGAAACCGCACGGCGCTCTCTACAACATGGCGGTGCGCGACAAGAAACTGGCCGATGCGATCGCGCAGGCAATCGCATCAGTCGATCCGAAGTTAATTCTGTTCGCGCCGGACAACACCGAGCTTGCCCGCGCCGGCGAGGCGCATGGTTTGCAAATCGCGCGCGAAGTTTTTTGCGATCGTAATTACTTGAATGACGGATGGCTGGTTCCACGCACGCGACCGGATGCATTGCTTCGCGATCCAAAAGAGGCCGCCCAGCGCGTTCTGCGCATGTTGCACGAAGGCAAAGTTCGCTCCGTCGAAGGCCGCGATGTCGATGTGCGCGGCGAGACGATTTGCGTTCATGGCGATACGCCCGGCGCAGTGGAGTTTGCACGGGAATTGCGAATGCAACTCGAACATGAAGGCGTCAAAATAAGCGCGCCGCAGAGTTCGTTGTGAGCAACAAGGCCGACAACCGCCAGCCGCCATCCAGCCTCGTCCGCGCACTCGGGCCGATCGACGCGACGATGATCGTGATCGGCTCGATGATCGGGTCGGGCATCTTTATCACTTCGGCTGAATCATCGCGATTGAGTGGCGCACCCGGCTGGCTCCTGCTCGCGTGGGCTGTTGCTGGTCTGCTAACGATTACGGGCGCGTTGTGTTGCTCGGAGCTCGCGACCATGATGCCGCGCGCAGGCGGCGTTTATGTTTTTCTGCGTGAAGCATACGGACCCTCCATCGGGTTCTTGTATGGTTGGACCTTGTTTCTTGTGATTCAGACCGGGACTATCGCTGCGGTAGCGATCGCGTTCGCAAAATTTCTCGGCGTTTTTGTCACAGCAGTCTCGCCGGACAATTACGTGGTGGCGCCGATCTCGTTGGGTCATTACGCGATCAGCTTGTCACTGGAACAACTGGTCGCGATCGCCTTGATCGCGCTGCTGACGTGGAGCAACACGCGCGGGCTTGAAGTTGGGAAAATTATTCAGAATACATTAACGTTTGCAAAAACAGCTGCGCTGACTGCCGTGGTAGTGATCGGTTTGTCGTTAGGCTGGCACGCGACCAGCGCTGCGCGGGGTGCGGCGTGGTGGAACTCGTGGGCCAACGGCTGGACCCCGCAGATCGCACAGCCCGGCTTCACATTCGTCGGTGGGTTGGCTCTGGCGCTACTCTTTGGAAGATCGATGGTCGGCCCGCTGTTCGCGCAGACGGCCTGGACAAATGTGACATTTGTCGGCAGCGAAGTGCGCGACCCGGGAAAGAATCTCGTGCGCGCGCTTGTTGTGGGCTGCGGGATTGTGGTGGTCCTTTATTTACTGGCCAATGTCGCTTACCTGGCCGTGCTGCCGTTTCCGGAAATACAGCATGCGCCGCAAAATCGCGTAGCCGTGGCGATGATGAACGCCGTCTTCGGTCATCCGGGCGCTATGTGCATGGCTGCGGCGATCATGATTTCTACGTTCGGTTGTAATAACGGGCTGATTCTCTCCGGCGCCCGCGTTTACTACGCAATGGCACGCGATCGATTGTTTTTCCAAAGAGTCGCGACCACAAACCGTTTTCGTGTTCCCGCAGCAGCGCTGGTCGCACAGGCAATCTGGACTGCGTTTCTTACGTTGCCGCGCACGGTGACAATCAACGTCGCGACGCACGAGGTCGCCTATGGAAATGTTTACAATCAACTGCTCGAATACATCGTCTCGGCCGACTTGCTTTTTTACGTTCTAATGATTGCCGCGTTGATGGTTTTGCGACGGAAAAGACCAGATGCAGAGCGTCCGTACCGCACCTGGGGTTATCCGTTGGTGCCGATTATTTCGATTTTGGTTGCCGGATTGTTGATCATTGATCTGGCATTTCTCGCGCCCGCCACCTCCGGAATCGGGATGTTCATCGTGTTGACGGGTGTGCCCGTTTACTTCTTCTGGCGCAAACGCGCTGCGGCCTGAACGAATCCAAGTCGCAGCTGAGACACGAATTCTTTTTGTATGCCTGCAAAATCAAAGAAACAGCAAATGGCCGCTGGCGCTGCTCTCGCTGCAAAACGTCGCAAACGTAAGGTGTCCTCACTCAAGGGCGCTTCGCGAGGGATGTACAAATCGATGAGCAAAGCGGAGCTGCGCAGAATGGCCAAGACCAAGCGTAAAGGAAAGCCGACAAAAAAGAAGCGGCGTTAATAATTTGCCGGAGCTTCTAAGGCCGAACGGGAGTGCTTATCGCTATTGCATTGACGCAATCGCCTGTTTCAAAGGTTCCAGACTCACCTTGCTTGTCCCGGTAAAGGGATGGTCAAGCACGTAGATTAAAAACAAGATCGACGTGATCGTTGCCGTGAACGTAGTGGTAATCAGGTATTGCGCTTTGATGTTTTTCATTCCAAAGAAAAAGCTGTAGGAGACCGCGAAGACGCCGCCAACCAGTAACACTAACCAGATAACTGGTGGCACGGTATCGTTCCCGGCAAATATTCTCATTCGACGGTACTGAGCCAGATTATTTAAACATCGTAGGGACTCGGCATAGAGTTCTCTATTTGCAATCGAGTTCGCATCGATCTGATAGAACAAGGTTCTGAGGCTGGCATGAGCTCCGCCGAAATAAAGACTTATCTCTCCCTGTGACATCCTCTGCACCTCATCGTTATAAACCGAAACGATGTAATCTCTTACTCCCTGCCGTATTATCTTATTGGCAGGGTCGGGGAATGCTTCCGCGCTGTGAAAGATATCCAAAGCCTCGCTAGCCTCCAGTTGCAGATTTTTCGTCGCCTCGTCGTATCCGGTCCACGTAACAAATACGACAAACGCCACCATCACACCGTAGAAGAGGCCAAAGGCATTGAAAATGATCGCCGCGACTTCATGGTTCTCTTTTAGCACTTCGGCGGAATACTTCTTTCGCACCAGGTGAACTCCAGCTAAAGCGAAGAAGGTGGTAGCCCCGCAGACGATAGAAAATGAAACCGGCGGCGGTAAATTTAGGAGAAATCGCATGTGTCCCTCTCAGGTTCTCGCCAAAATCTCCATCAATTGTCGAGAGAAAAGAATCGATTTTGCGCGCGCTTTCTCAGGCGCTCTGCGGCGGTTGAGAGACCGCCGCTCCTCGAGTCCGCGCGGCAAAAGCCCGAAAGATTCTCAGCAACCCAACATCGTATTTGTTGCCAAGGAGCGCGCTAACATCGACAAGTTTTCCATCGCTGACCTGACGGAACGCGGCCGCAATTTCTTTTTCCTGCGTTGGAGTGAAGAAGCGGGTGCGTTCGGCGAGCTTGCTGCACTCAATAGCGGCGGCGAGATGACCGTAAATAGTGCTGTGCACAAAACCTCTGGCACGCGCGATTTCATCGACCGATTCGCCTCTTTGAAATCGCCGCAGCGTTTCCGCCTCACTGTCATTCAAATGGGCTCGGCGTTGCCGGAACAGCGAACCGGAGTCGTCGGAAAATGTTCGGCGCGGATTCGTCGCGAGATATTTTTTAATCTCGCTGAGAAACGGCCGGGCGAAATCCTTCAGTTTCTGTTCGCCGACTCCGGGAATGCGACGAAATTCGCGCGCGGTCGTCGGATAATTTCTCGCCATTTCACGGAGGGAAACGTCGGAGAAAATGACGTAGGCGGGCACGTCGCGCTCATCTGCAAGTTTGCGGCGCAAAGCGCGCAGTTGTTCAAAGAGCAGTTCGTCACATTCAATCGCGCCCGCTCGCGGCTTTTCTTTCTGTGCGGCGATGTCGATCTGCTTGGTTAGCGTGATCGGTGTGCGGCTTCGCAACACCTCGCGACCCGCTGGCGTCAGGGTCAATGTCGCAAATCTACCCGGCGCGCACTCGATAAATCCCAGGCGCGAAAGCTCGCGTCCGATCGCCTGCCAGGCGTCGCGTTTCAAGTCGCGGCCAATGCCGTAGGTCGAAAGTTGATTGTGTCGGCGTTGACGGATCATTTCCGTGTCCGCCCCGCGGAGAATATCGACAACGTGATTCAGGCCGAAGCCGAATCCGTGCCTGGCGTGAATGCGATAGACGCAGGAAAGAAATTTCTGCGCGTGCACCGTTCCGTCGAAAGTTTCGCGCGGCTGCAAACAATTATCGCAACCGTTGCATGGTACCTGCGAAAATGTTTCGCCGAAATATTCCAACAGCGTGGCGCGCCGGCATTCGCGCGTCTCGGCGTAATGGACCATCTGCTGAAGTTGCGCCCGAGCGATCCGCGCTTCCTTTTCGCTCTTTTCATCGATGAAGTGGAGTTGCTTGGCGACATCGCTGGCGCTGAAAAGCAGCACGCATTCGCCGGGCAAACCGTCGCGCCCAGCGCGGCCTGTCTCTTGATAATAGCTCTCCAGATTTTTGGGCAGATCATAATGCACAACGAAACGCACGTTCGGCTTATTGATGCCCATTCCGAACGCGATGGTCGCTGTGATGACGCGAACATCGTCGCGTAAAAATGATTCCTGATGTTTTGTACGCTCACCCGTCGTGAGCCCTGCGTGATACGGTTTCGCGCTGATGCCATCTTCGTTAAGATTGCGCGCCAGCGAGTCGGTACTCTTGCGGCTGGCGCAATAGACGATGCCGCTGTCGTTAGGTCGGCTGCGGATGAACGCCAGCAGTTGTTCATAGGGCGCCGATTTCGGAACGATGCGATAGGTCAGGTTCGGCCGGTTAAAGCTGGCGATGTAACAGCGGGGCTCGCGCAGATGCAATTGCTGGATGATGTCGACCCGCACCCGCTCGGTGGCCGTCGCAGTGAGCGCCATCATCGGCACCTCGGGCAAGTGTTTCCGCATTTTTTTCAGCTCACGATATTCCGGCCGGAAATCGTGACCCCACTCGCTGATGCAATGCGCTTCATCGATGGCGAATTGCGCGATGTTCCAGTTGAGCGCGCGCTCCAAAAAGGCATCGAGCATCAATCGCTCCGGCGCGACGTAGAGCATCCGGTATTCGCCGCGGTGAAGGCCGCGCCAGCGAGCGGTTGCTTGTTGCCGATCCAGCGTGGAATTCAAGTAGGTCGCCGCGATCCCGCTGGTTTGCAGCGCATCGACCTGATCTTTCATCAGTGAAATGAGCGGCGAAACTACAATGGTCAGCCCCTCGCGCATGAGCGCGGGCAACTGAAAACAAAGCGACTTCCCGCCGCCGGTTGGCATCAGCACAAAGACATCGTGCCCTGCGAGCGCGTCACGGATGATCTCCTGCTGTAACGGCCGGAATTGGTCGTGCCCGAAATCCTTCTTAAGAGTTGCGCTCAGATCCACAGAGCTCCTTTTAACTGCGCCGCGGGATTTTGCCCAGAATTGTTGGCTTGTCTGTCTTGCCGAAACAATGCAGAACGCAAAATCGACATGATCAAATCAGCAGGAGCTGTCTGCCTAGCGCTATTGTTTCTGACGGCCAGAGCCCCGGCACAGGAGAAATATCGCGGGGGAATTGTTTACGGCCCGAAAGCAGCGTTTAACATCAGTGCGCCGGAAGGTTGGGTTCTCGATAATCAGGCCGGCGTGGAGCAAGGATTGCCCTGCGTTCTTTATCCAAAAAGTGAATCCTGGGCCGATGCGCGAACGGTGATGTATGCGAAGATCGCGAGCACCCAATTTGAAGACGTAAACGCATTTGTGGCAATGGCGATCAAAGACATGGAGAAGACACGCGGAAAACCGAAAGAGAAAATCGCTTCCGGCAAAACCAAGGACGGACACGATTATTTTATTAACGAATACCCTGCGACCAAAACCTACTCGCAATGGGAACGCGTGCTGAAAAATACTTTTCTTTATCTCGAGCCGAAGAAAGATTCCGACAGTCGCTGAGTATCTAGCAGGAACTGGCTGTCACGCGTTGCAACCGGCCGAAAGCGCGGCCTCAATCTTTTTCGGATCGCAGCGATAAATCGTCGTTGCCTCTCCTTCATAGTATCGCGAAGCAATGACGACCCCGAGTTCGCCGTCGCCATCGAGATCGATCCCCAGGCCACCTCGGCTTACTACAAACGCGGCATTGCCAACTTACAAAAGCGCAACCTTGATCAAGCAATCAGCGACCTGAGCCGCGCAATCGAGCTCAGCCCAAACACTGCCGACTACTATAGTGATCGCGGCCTTGTGAAGCTTAGGAAACGTGACGACGACGGCGCGATTGCCGATTTCACGCCCGCAATCGAGCTCGACCCTAAGGCTGCGCAGATCGCGTACCGCAACCGTGCGCTGGCCAGGAATCTAAAAGGCGATGCCGACGGTGCGATCGCCGATTTCACCAGGAACCTGGCCGTCGCGTACAAGAGTCGCGGTGAAGCGAAACAAGCGAAAGGCGACACGGCCGGAGCGAAGGACGATTTGAAACGCGCGGGGGAATTGGACCCGGAGTTAAAGGAAGAGATCGACCACATCATGGACTCGGTGCACGTCGAAGAATGAAAGTTGCGACTGCAACTGCACCGATCAGTCCGAATTCCGGTAGTGGCTCAGTTTGAAACTACACCGCCAGCTTCTTGAAGACAACGCGGGCACCGATGTCGTGAATTGTCGCAGCCCAGCCGTTTGATTTTGCAAAAGCATGGATTCGCTCTGCGCGTTTTGGATCGGCTACCAGGCCTACCGGCCACACTCGCGCCAAGCTGTCCTCAAAGACAGTGCAAGACATCCTTGATTCAAGTCGTTCTCGGATGTGCTTGGCGAGCGCGTCGATAAGGCAATATCGGCTATGTCCGCAAAAGAGCGATCATTTCTTCAATCGACCAGACGTGATCAAAAATTCCAGCTTCCATCGCAGGCGTCACGCACAGCATTTTTTATTTGCGCGGAAGAACTCGCCGCCTCGCCCACGCCGAGCGCTGCGAAGCAATGATTCACCAACTCGGGAATTGAAAAAGTTCGCCGCGCTTATCCGCCCACGGCTTGGTAATGGCCGAGGCCGCGTTTCCACATGAAGTTTGCCCAGGACCACGTGAGGAACAGCCAGCCCGCTTGCATCGCCAGCGCTTGAATAAGGTCGGCTCCGTTTAATCGGCCGAGGAAGATCGCGACCGGACAAAACAGCTCGTAGTAAAACGGCAGCCATTTCATCACGGCTTGGACCGCGGACGGCATGATATCGATGGGAAACATCTGGCCGCCCAGGAAATATTCGAACGAATAAACGATGAAAACGATCGTGGAAATTTCCAAAATCCAAAACGCCATCATGGCCAGGCTGTAGGTGATAAAGAATTGAATGAATGCCGCCATCAATATTGAGATGGCAGTCAACACGTAGATCACTGGATCGGTGGGCGGCACGATGTAGTCCCGGAAATAAACAAAGATCAGCGCGATCGGCGGAAGAGTGACGAAGCTGTAAACGAGTCGGCCACTCAAAAAGATGCTGAACCGGTAACCGAGATAACTCATCGGCTTTGTGAGAAGCGCATTGATCTGGCCTTCGCGAATGTCAGCGGCGATTTGCCATTCGTCCTCTGTTGGTACGACCAAATTGCTGACCAGGAGGGTGAGCAAATAATAATAAATCATCGAGCTGTAATCGTAGCCGTGCAGCGCTCCGCCGCGTTCCTTGAACACGGCACTCCACAAAAACACCGTGCCGGCCAGCGGGATCAGGCCAAAGAGCGCGCGCAGGAAGTAATTCCAGCGATACACGAACGTGTTTTGCAGCCCGATGTTAAAGACCGAAACGTACTTTTTGATCTTGCTCGTGCTCATGCTCGTGCTCGTAATCGAGTTTTCTGCAATCGAGCATGAGCAGGAGCAAGAGCAAGAGCAGGATGATTTGCCGTAGCGACGTATCCGAGAACGCCCTGTCATTTCGAGAGTTTGGAGTTCCGCCTTAAGGCGGTGGCGTGGCGTAGCGTGCTCGCACGTGGGCCGCGTAAACGCGGAACTCCGAGCGAAGTCGAGGAAGCCCGTGGCCAAACCCCTGGGCAATTCAACGGGATCCTTCGACTCCGCTGCACTCCGCTCAGGATGACCTTGCGGTCAGTTCCACGGCGAGATTGATCGCGGCGATCATGCTGTCGGGTCGCGCGATACCTTTTCCGGCAATTTCAAATGCGGTGCCGTGATCGGGACTGGTGCGAGGAAAGGGGAGGCCCAGCGTGACGTTCACGCCTTCGTGCAACGCGTGCAGCTTCAGCGGGATCAAGCCCTGATCGTGATACATGCAAAGCACTGCGTCGAATTCACCCGCAATCGCGCGGTGGAAAACCGTGTCCGGTGAGTGGGGGCCGGAAAACAGTGATCGGTGATTAGTGATCGGTGATCGGTTTAGTTCGTCCACAGCGGGCGCGATGATTTCGATTTCTTCCTTCCCGAGTTTGCCTGACTCGCCGGCGTGCGGATTTAATCCGGCAATAGCAATGCGCGACGCATTGTTGCCTCTGCGACGAAGAAACTCCGCGAGCAACAGGCCAACACGGACTATCTCCGATTGCTTGAGTGCGCGCGGGACCTTGCGCAATGGAATGTGCGTGGTAACGAGCGCGACTGTGAGTTTTCCGCCGGTCAGACACATTGCGAAATTCTTGACGCCGCATCGCTCGGCAAAAAATTCCGTTTGTCCGGGGAACCTGAAGCCGACGTTGTACATGCGAGCTTTGTGAACCGGCCCAGTTACAATTGCATCGAGCTCGCCCCGCCGCGCGAGTGTGACTGCTTCTTCGAGCGCAGCCGCAGCGGCACGCGCAGTTTCGGCGGTGGGGTGTCCTGGCGTGCAATCAGGATATTTGCCGATGATCTTGTAGTCGGCTGCCTGCGCAACGCGACCGGACTTCAGAGCAAGATCGACAATCTCGCGTCCGATCCCGGCGCAATCGCCCAGCGTGATGCCAATGCGTGGCTTCGTCGTGCTCATGCTCGTGATCGGACCTTTTCTAATCGATTACGAGCACGATTACCATCCTTCGCCAAGGCTACTCCGAAAGCTTTCGCGAGCGGGCGGGCTTGGCAGGCGAGCAGGAGCAGGAGCAGGAGTCAAGCAAACACCGAATGCCAACTCCGATAAATCGCGAACGGGCCACCCAACGCCGAGCACCCAATTAAAACGTCTTGATGTAGGCTTTTTCGCGCAGGCTGGCGATCCAGCGCTCCTGAATTTGCTGCGCTTCCTCTTGCAGCAATTTTTTTTCAATATCGGAGCGCGCCTCGGCGAGCGATTTCGTGGTGCCGCCCTGTTTGGCTTCAACTTTGAGGATGTAATAATTCCCCGCGTAATCGATGATGTTGCTAATTCTGCCGACTGGCATGTTGAAGGCGATCTTTTCAAGGGGCCCGGCCAGAGTGTTGCGCTCGATCAAGCCCCAATCGCCGCCGTTGTCGCGCGTGCTGTCCTCAGAATAGACCTGCGCCGTCTGATCAAACGCCGCGCCGGCGGCTAGTTTGCCGAGCACTTCTTCGGCCAGCGCCTTTTGCGCTGGGGCAGTCGCGGTATCTTTTTGGCCGGAAATCATGATCATGCGCAGCTTGATCTGCTCCTTGCTGGTAAACTCGTCGCGATGCTTCCTGTAGTAATCTTCGATTTTGGTGGGCGAAATAATCGAGCTCTTCTTGACATTATGGCTGCGCATCGCCTGGACGATCATTTGCTCCATCTCCCTTTGTCTAAACTCGCCCAACGTGTAATTCTGCGCCTCGAGCGTCTTGATAAACGTATTACGGTCGCCGCCAAAGCTCTCCCGGATGATCTCGTGCATCCGCTGCTCCACGAAATGATCGGGAATTTCGTACTTCTCTTTTTTGAACGCCTGAATGACAAGCTGACGGTCGATCAGATCTTTCAACGCTAATTCCCACGTTGCTTTCAATTGTTTTTCCAATTCCTGGCCGGTGTATTGCGCCCGCAGCTGCTTTTCCCGTGGTGCGGATAGACCGCGCACTTGCGATATTGTGATCACATCGCCATTTACAACCGCCGCGATGCCGTCCACTACCATCGGTTCCTGCGCAAACGCAGCGCAACAAATGGTTTCCCCGAGGTGCTGGTCGATTTTCGCTCCAACTAAACGAGGGAATTTGCCCGCGACAACTATAAAATCCCCATGCCGCGTCAGCATTAGTTTGCGGTCGCGCACTTCCACCCGGGTCACCCCTGATCTTGCCGCGACCACCTTGATTTCGATCAGAGCAAATAAATTGTCAACTGCCGGAGGGGACGGGCCGAAGCGATCCCGCCAATCGCGTCGCAAACGATCCAATTGCTCATGCAAAGTGATTTCCGCAATATCCCGGTACGCTCGGATGCGCAGGGCAGAGTCGCTGACATAGGTGACCGGAATGAATGCCGGGATTTTGTAGGGGAGCTTGACAGCCTCTCCTTCAGGCGATACCGGCCCAACAAATTCCGCTTCATTGGTGACGACAAAATCGAGCCGTAAATCCACATCTAGCCGGAGCTGCGCCTTTTCGCCTTTCAACTGTGCCACTGCCTGCTTGAGCAACTGGCAATACAAATCGAAACCGACCGCCATGACGTGGCCGCTCTGAGCTGTGCCCAGGATGCTGCCGGCGCCGCGAATCTCCAAGTCGCGCATAGCAACGCGAAAACCCGCGCCCAGCGAGCTGTACTGTTTGATGGCGCTGATCCGCTTGCGCGCGGCGCCGATTGTCATCATCTCGCGCGGAAGAAGCAGATAGGCGTATGCCTTGTGCTCGGCTCGGCCGACGCGTCCACGCAATTGATACAAGTCGGCCAGACCAAACTGATCTGCCCGATCGATGATGATGGTGTTTGCATTGGGAATATCGAGACCGCTTTCAATGATCGTGGTGCAAACGAGCACGTCGGTTTTCCCCGCGATGAATCGTGCCATCACCGCTTCCAGTTCGTCCGCGTTCATCTGGCCGTGCCCGATTTCAACTCTGGCCTGCGGGCAAAGATGAACGATCCGGTCACGCGCGCGCTCGATCGTCGCGACCCGATTGTGCAGAAAGAATACCTGGCCCTGGCGCTCGAGTTCGCGATCGATCGCAGCGCGAATGATCCGCTCATCGTAGGCCGACACGACTGTTTCTACGGGCAAACGGTTGAGCGGCGGAGTTTCAATCGTGGACATGTCTTTTACACCCACCAGTGAAAGATAGAGAGTCCGTGGAATCGGCGTGGCAGAGAGCGTCAGCACGTCAACCAGTTTGAAGAGCTCTTTGAATTTCTCCTTGTGCAGAACTCCGAAGCGCTGTTCCTCATCGATCACCACCAGGCCGAGATCCTTGAATACGACATCGCCGGAGATAAGCCGATGAGTGCCAATGACGATATCGACGCCGCCTTCGCGCAGCAATTGTAGCACTTTCTTCTGTTCGGACTGCGAACGAAAACGGCTGAGCATTTCGATGCGCACGGGGTAATCGAGCATGCGCTGCCGAAACACTTCGAAATGTTGTTGAGCCAGCACCGTGGTCGGCGCGAGCACGGCCACTTGTTTGCCGTTCATGACTGCCTTGAACGCGGCGCGCACAGCCACTTCGGTTTTCCCGAAACCGACATCCCCACAGATCAAGCGGTCCATCGGCCGAGGACGCTCCATGTCGATCTTCGTATCAATAATCGCCTTCATTTGGTCCGGCGTTTCCCGGAACGGAAAGGAATGTTCGAATTCTGCCTGCCATTTTGTGTCCGGGGCCAATGCATGCCCCGGGTGCATTTGTCGCTCCGCTTGGATCGCAAGCATTTTGCCGGCGTAATCGAAAATGGAAGCCGCGGCTTTAATTTTGGCGCGGGCCCATTTCCCGTCGCCGAGCGAGCTTAGCGGCGGCGATTTTTTTCCTGCGCCAACATAGCGGGAAACCAGGTAGGCCTGTTCAAGTGGGACGTACAGCTTCGCTTCATCGGCGAACTCGAGTGCAAGAACTTCCTGTGTCCCGTCTGTAGTGGCAGCCATGTCGGCTGCATCAGGAGGTTTTGGGAGGCGAAGCAGCCCCAGGAATCGCCCGATGCCGTGCTCGAGATGTACAACCAAGTCGCCTTCGTTTAGTTCGCTGAAATCGATCTGCGCACGATGGCGTTCGGCGCGACGCAAATGCCTGCGCGCATGGACTGCGAATCGCCCGAACAATTCCGCGGCGGACAGGACGACAAGATTAGCCGCGGAGAAACAAAATCCGCGCGCGAGTGTTCCTTCTATAAAATCGATGCCCTCGATGGCGCCCGCCATAATTTCGCGGAAGCGCTCGATCTCGCCCTCGGTCTGAAAATAACCAACGATTCTGGCGTTCTTCGCGCGCCATTCTTTTAAGCGTTCGACAAACTGCGCGCGTTTTGCCTCGGCGAGCATGAGATCGCCGGCCGCAAACTCTCCGATCTCGCAATCCTGAAATGCGCCGCCGAAATCTTCCTGACCCGTTTCAATCCAGCCTTCGCTGATCTGGACGTGCGCGTGCGCAGTTCCTTCGGGTTCAATCTCAATCTTGAGATGATTTGGAGCGATGTAATCGCGGACAAAACCGCTTTGGTCATCCGCTGTTCCAAGCAGAAGATCGGCCGACCTTAGCTCACGCATCGATGTTTGAGCGTCGATGTCGAACTCGCGCAGCGATTCGATTTGGTCGCCGAAAAATTCCAGGCGGAAGGGCAATGGCGCGTGCCATGAGTAGAGATCAACAATGCCGCCACGGATGGCGAATTGTCCCCGAGTAGTGACCTGGGCGACACGCTCATAACCGCTGCCCATCAGCTGGTCGACAAGCTGTTCCATCTTTGCGTTTGCTCCGCGCCGGAGTTGGATGACGGCAGAATGGAGCGTGCCGCGCTTTGGCGCGGGTTGATCAAGACCTGCGCGCGTCGCGACGATAACGCGCGGACCGGTGGCGCGCTCAATTTCCATGAGCAACGCCAGCCGTTCAGCCGCAATTTCCGGATCAGGCAAAACATTTTCGACTGCGGCAAGCTCCGCTTCCGGTAGAAAAAGCGCATCCGGCTGCCAGTTGAGTAAACTTTCGTAAAATATTTCTTGAGAGTGAACGCTGGGACAAAGAACCCAGATCGTGGAATCGACAGGCTGCCGATCACGGGGTGTACGCCGCTGGCGCGCCTCCACAATTACGGCCGCCAGGAACGCCTGTGCTGGATCAATGACGTGTGAAAATTGGACGGGCCACCGGGCCTTTTCCATCGCGGCGAGCTTCCGCGCGATCGGCTCGCTCGCCGCGACACATTCCAGAAGCTCCGTGCGGATCGATTTTTCCACTAAAGAGTTTACGCCAAATTTTTCTAGAGTTGTAGCCGCGTCTCTGTGAGACGCCCCGGCGCGCGCGTTGCAAGCACGCCTAAGGCGCGCTTCGCACAGCAAAGCGGCTACAGTGCGCGGCCGATGGCTGCGGCGACAGCGCGAAGGCGCGGAACGAGCTCGGCAAAAATTTCCGGCGTGAGCGCTTGGTTGCCGTCGCTCTTGGCCAGCTCTGGGGAATCATGCACTTCAATCATGAGCGCGTCCGCTCCGGCTGCGACTGCGGCGAGAGACATCTGGGGCACAAACTCACGCACGCCGAGCGCATGCGTCGGATCGACGATGACTGGCAGATGCGTTTTAGACTTTAAAATTGGAACGGCGCTCAGATCGAGCGTGTAGCGAGCAGCGGTCTCGAAAGTGCGAATGCCGCGCTCGCAGAGAACCACGTTCGAGTTGCCCTCGTTCAAGATGTATTCCGCGCTCATCATCAGGTCATAAATTGTGGCGCTGAAACCACGCTTGAGCAGCACGGGAAGTCTGCTGCGGCCAACTTCCTTTAAGAGAGAAAAATTGTGCATGTTACGGGTGCCAACCTGAAGGCAGTCTGCGTACTTCTCGATCATGGAGAGATCGCGTGGGTCCATGACTTCGGTGACCACAGGCAGGCCTGTTTTCGCGCGCGCTTCCGCGAGGAAACGAAGTCCGTCTTCGCGTAACCCCTGAAAACTGTACGGCGAAGTCCGCGGCTTAAACGCGCCGCCGCGCAGAATTTTTGCGCCGGATTCTTTCACCATTGTCGCAATCGACTGAATTTGTTCTCTGCTTTCGACCGAGCATGGGCCGCAAATCAGAACAACGTCCTCGTGTTCGCCCAGTCGCACATTCCCAATCGCGACCGAAGATGCGCCGCGAGAATCGCGCGCGGCAAGTTTGTATGGCTTCAACACGGGGACGATTGCTTCCACGCCTGCCATTGCGGCAATCGGCTTTTCGCGAAGGAGCGCCTCAGGCCCGACTACGCCGATGATCACGCGAGATGCGCCACGACTGATTTGTGCCTCCAGCCCAAACTCGCGTACACGCGTGACGATCCGCTGGATCTGTTCCTCGGTGGCGTTGGGTTGCGTAATGACGATCATATTTCTGGCAGCGGGATCATCAGAATGCCGCCACCGGGAATTTTCTGCAAGCCCAGATACAAGATCCCGCTTAAGACCTAATGGGTGATCGTGACCGGCGTTCCGAGCGAGACTGATTTAAAGAAATTTTCGGCCATGAATTCAGGCATGCGAATACAGCCGTGCGACGCCGGATAACCTGGTAAATAACCTGCGTGCATGCCTGTGCCTGACACGATCCGCATGAAATACGGCATTGGCGTGCCTTTGAAGTGAGCGCCCGGCGGTTTGGGGTCTTTAGCCACGTCGACGTTTGGCACCACGACATTACCCGCCGAATCTACATAGTCCCCGAACAAGCTCGAGACGTGATCTTTGTCCTTTTGAATGATCTTGAACTGACCCAGTGGAGTGTTTAGTCCCTCGCGGCCGGTGGACAATTGCGAAACCCCGACGAGCACGCCACTCTTGTAAAAATACGCGCGCTGTTCTCCGAGGCTGATCTTTACAGACGGGCTTCCGCCAACACTATCTCCGTCCCAATAGGAGACAGTGTCCCGCGGCGGACCCGCCGGGCCGCCGCCGTAAACGCCACCCAAATACTGCGTCCTCGCGGAATAGCGCGGATCTTCGCCGCAACCCGTGACGAGTAAAACGAGGCAAATAGAAACAACTACCCGCAAAACGCCCAACAACGAATGATGCATAGACTTTCGACGGCGTTCTTAATGCGCAAGCCGCGCAAAAAGTCAAGCGGGAGGCCGCTATGGCGCGATTGAAGCAATATCGATTGTCATTCCGAGCGAAGTCGAGTAATCGCTATTTCAGAAAATATTTAGAGATGTCTCCACTTCGGTCGAGATGACATTTAGATTAATGCCATGGCTCAAGTAACAATCGAGACAATCAAGAACGGCCCGTACATCGTGACGGGCGAAGTCGAATTAATCGACAGCGACGGCAATAAATTTCCCGTGGAAAAACGGATGGCACTCTGCCGTTGCGGCGCGTCGACAGAAAAACCATTCTGCGACGGCACGCATTCCAAAATCGGTTTCAAAGCCGCAGAGAAAGCCGTGCCCGAATCCAAGGAATGAAGGCGCGCATTCTCGTCTTCTGTTGCGCTCTGTTACTCGCGAACGGGACGGACGCGGAAAAAATTTCGCTTATTGGCGCGACTGTCATCAATCCCGCTGATGGCAAAGTACTCCCGAACGCGACGGTCGTGATTAGCGGTGACAAGATCGAACGCGTCGCGATGGGCAAACAAGACGCGGCTGCGCTTGGTGAACAGATCAGTTGCGCCGGCAAATTCGTTTTGCCCGGTTACATCGACACGCACATTCATTTCTTTCAATCGGCTGATTTGTTTACACGGCCGGACGGCGCCGACTTGAACAGTGTGCGGCCATATAAGGACGAGGTCGCCTGGATCAAATCGCATCTCGAGGATGTCTTCGCGCGCTACATTCGTTGCGGCATCACCAGCGTGGTGGATGTCGGCGGGCCGATGTGGAATTTTGAGGTACGCAAAAAGGCGAATACGACAGAGAAAGCACCACGCGTGCCGGTGGCCGGGCCGCTGATCTCCAGTGTCTCACGCGAGAAGCTCGATCTCGGCGATCCGCCGATCGTGAAGATCGACACTCCCGATCAAGCACGCGAGTTCGTGCGCAAACTCGCGGGGCAAAAACCGGATCTGGTGAAGATCTGGTACATCGTCGATAAAGATCATCCGGTTGACAGCTTCCGCCCGATTGCGCGGGCGACGATTGATGAAAGTCATGGCCACAAAATCCGCGTAGCAGTTCACGCGACCGAATTGGAAACCGCGCGCGCTGCGGTTGAGGAAGGCGCGGACATTCTCGTTCACAGTGTGATCGACAAGCCGATCGACGACGCCTTTGTGAAGCTACTCAAAGATCGACACACGATTCTGTGTCCGACGCTGGTCGTGTTCGAACGCTACGGGCGCACATTTTCACACCAGTTAAATTTGACGCCGGAGGAAAAGGCATGGGGCAATCCGGAAGTGATCGCATCGCTGGATGTCACAAAAATTCCGCAGGAAAAATTGCCGCAGCGAATCAAGGACGCACTAGCCGATCCGAAAGCGGCGATGGATCGGATCAACAAGACCTACGAAGTCGCGCTGCCGAATCTCAAGAAATTGGAAGACGCGGGCGTCACAATCGCGGCGGGCACAGACGCAGGGAACATAGGAACGATCCATGGACCGGCGTTATTCCGTGAATTTCAGTTGATGAAACAAGCCGGGCTGACGCCGATGCAGATTCTCCAGTGCGCCACCGCTAATGCGGCGAAACTCTTCGGCGGTGACACCGGCGCGCATATCGGCAAGATTGAAAATGGCTATTTCGCCGATCTGGTGATTCTCAATTCCAGTCCGCTGGATGACATCGCGCACGCTTCCGATATCGCCACCGTGATCAAGAACGGCGTGGTTTATCCGGCTGATTCCATTCTGCACTGATCGCTTAGTGGAAAATGCTCTGCGTCTATGAACTGCGCATTGTTTGTCTTCCTTTTGATGCCGCTGTTTGCCGCCGCGCCTGCGGGCGGCGCCACTCCCTCCGCGACACCAGAGACGCCGACAAATGTCAACCAAATCGCAGAAGCTTATGTGAAACTGGTGCTCGCGACAGGGCAGCACGATCCGGATTACGTTGACGCTTATTATGGGCCGCAGGAATGGAAGAAACAGTCGCACGGAAAGAGACCGCTCGATGCGATCGCACGTGAGGCGACGCGATTACGCGACCAATTGGCGCAGATTTCCAAGCCCACGGACGAGATGGAGCGATTGCGGCGCGAGTATTTAACAAAGCAACTATCCGCGCTGCAGGCACGAGTGCGCATGTTGAACGGCGAACATTTGAAGTTCGATGAAGAATCGCAGGCCCTTTACGATGCCGTTGCACCCGCGTTTCCCGAAACGCATTTCCAGGAAATCCTTGCCAGGCTCGAGCCGAAACTTCCAGGCGAGGGATCGCTGTTGCAGCGCTACGAGAATTGGCGCCGAGCGTTTGTGATTCCCAAAGACAAACTGGACATGGTGTTTCAGCTTGCGATCAAGGCGTGTCGCGAACGAACGCACGCGCACATCATCCTGCCACCCAACGAAAATTTCACTGTCGAATACGTCACCAATGAACCATGGGGCGGTTACAATTGGTACAAAGGGCATTATCGCAGTGTCATTCAGGTGAACACGGATCTGCCGGTTTATATCGATCGGGCGATCGATCTGGCCGCGCATGAGGGCTATCCCGGCCACCATGTCTACAACGCGTTGCTTGAAAAAAATCTGGTCCGTGATCGCGGTTGGGTCGAGTTCTCGGTCTACCCGCTTTTCTCGCCCCAATCGCTCATTGCAGAAGGCACCGCGAACTTTGGCAGAGAGGTTGTGTTTACAGAAACGGAGCGGTTAGCATTCGAAAAAGAAGTGCTGTGGCCTGTCGCGGGGATCGACCCATCACGCGCGGAGGAATTCTACGCGGTGCAGGACCTGGTGAAAAAACTGGCTTACGCCACAAACGAAGCGGCCCGGCAGTACCTGAATGGCGAAATCGATGCGAAGGGGGCCGCGACTTGGTTGCAAAAGTACGCGCTCATGGATGAAAAGCGGGCGAAACAAGGAGTAAAATTCATCGAGAAATACCGCAGCTACGTCATCAACTACAATCTTGGCGAAGACATGGTGCGCAGTTACATTGAGAAGCGCGGCGGTACGGAGCAACAGCCGCAAAAACGCTGGCGCGAATTCGAGCAACTTCTCGCGTCTCCGCGGCTCCCGGGCGATATACGCCAGGGGCAACCGCCGGTGATCACGATCTTGCGAAGCCAAAATTTCTTGCTCACGCAGAAAGGCGACCGAAATTTCTGAAACCTATGGCTACTTACCCGACGCAATACGCGCACCCTGAAGCGCTCGTGGAGACGGATTGGCTGGAGAAACACCTTAACGACGAGGGAATCCGGATCGTCGAGTCGAATGAAGATATTTTGCTTTACGACACCGGGCATATTCCCGGCGCGGTGCACATCGACTGGCGGGCTGATCTCCAGGACCCGGTAATTCGCGATTACATTTCACCGGAAAAATTTGCCAGGCTTTGCAGCCGGCACGGAATCACGCCGAATACTATTTGTATTTTTTACGGCGATAAGGCGAACTGGTGGGCTTGCTACGCTCTCTGGGCGTTCCGTTTGTTCGGGCACGACAAAGTGAAAATCCTCAATGGGGGCCGGGACAAATGGAAAGCGGAAGGCCGCCGCATGACGAGGGAAATTCCAAAATTCGCAGAGACAAATTATCCGATGCCGAAGCAACGGTTCGACAAAGAGATTCGCGCCTTTTTTGATGAAGCCCTAGTACAAAGCAAGAGCGGCAAACCGCTGGTCGACGTGCGCTCGCCGGGCGAGTACAGGGGCGAGATCACGCATATGCCGGAATATCCGCAGGAAGGCGTCCTGCGCGGCGGCCACATTCCCCGGGCAAAGAGCATGCCGTGGAAGACAGCTACAAATGACGACGCGACATTCAAACCCGCGGATGAGCTGGCCAAAATTTATTTTGATCAATGCGGCCTAAAACCGGGCACAGACACGGTTGTTTATTGCCGGATTGGCGAGCGCTCCAGTCACACTTGGTTTGTGCTTACGTATCTGCTCGGGCTCGCTAACGTTCGGAACTACGACGGTTCTTGGACCGAATGGGGCAACAAAGTTGGTGCGCCCATCGAAAAGTCAGCTTAACGAGCGACAGCGGTATTCAAACCCGCCCTGTCCTTTCCAGCAGCTGATGAATTCGCTGCATTCGCCTTTGCTCTTTGCGGCTGGAACTGAGCTGCGCAATCGAGCGCTGCATTCGCCGCGTCCAATTCAAGTTCGCCTTTGTTCCAGGTACGTTGAACCGGTAAGTGCGCGCCAGCAGATCGGTGATAATGACAATGGCAATCCACGATTCGCACCTGAAAAGCGCTTCCATGATCGCTGGATAAAAATCTTCTTCGAAATCGAGCTCGTCGATTTTTGAATTCAGCCCGGCGAACAGAGCAATCTTCTCGAGCGTGGCTCGCGCTTGTTCTCCAGCAGTCGACGTTGGGTGGTCGAAAGCCTCATTCCACAAAGCACGAATGGGTTCGTGATCATGTGTTGCGTAAGTCGCGACGGACAGCCGTTCGTATGCTTCTCCGGGAATGATCATCCCATTGTACGATTCCCATTGTGGAATTTTAAATCCGGCAATCCCGAGCGACCGTAAATTGGGCCGCACATACTCGGGAACAACGCCTAGGTCTTCGCCTATCACACGCGCGATGCCTATTTCTTCCAGAACCACACGGAGGTATTCTTCGCCCTCTCGTTTATTTAATTCGCGGTTTTCGGGCGTGTTGTCGTCACGGGGGACGAAATGCGGCGCGCGGCCTCCGGTTCGTTGCAGCATTTGGAGCCAATTGAGCGGGAGGAATTCCTTGTTCCTTCGTGGCTGCCACGGGAAGCCATAGATGCGATAAAATCCCTGGATGTGATCGATCCGACAAAGGTGAAAGACGCGCCGCACAGCGCGTAATCGCTCGCGCCACCACTGAAAATTGTTTGCGCGCATCTTCTCCCATTGATAGAGCGGAATACCCCAGTTCTGGCCCCATCTCTGCGTGAACGCGTCCTCTTTGAAGTAAGGTTCGGGAGGCGCGCCACCAAACCAGTCGAGCATGAATTCACCCGGGCGCGCGAAAACGTCGGCGCTGCAATAACTGACCCCAAACGGAATATCGCCCATTAACGCCACGCCGCGTTCTTCGGCGTACGATTTGATCGCGCACCATTGTTGATGGGCAATCCATTGCACGTAACAGAAGAATTCTGCGCGACGCCTCAGGACTGCTTGTCGCTCCTGCGGCAGATCGTGCAGCCAAGTGCGTGCTTTTTCGATTGTCTGATGTTGCGGCTGCCATCGATTCCATGCGGCGCTATCGCCGTTCGCCTCCATCAGAACCCGGAAAAGTGCGTAGTCGGAGAGCCACGCTGATTGTTGCTCGCAAAATGCTCGGAATCTTGATCGCCGTTCTTCGCCGGCTTGAGTCGAGAAATTCGTAAACGCCTTCTCCAGCAAGCGCCGCTTTAGTTCTTTGACCTGGCGATACTTTACTCTGCCAACAGAGAGTTGGGGCAGATCCACCTCGGCAACTGAAGCATCAAAATCTTCGCGCGTTAGATCGTGCGGTGAGTTCGGCGCAAGGCGCAGCGTCGTCGGCTCGATGGCCACGGCGCTGATCGCGTTGTATGGGCTGTTATCGGAGCCGATCTCATTGATAGGCAGGAGCTGGACAAGTTTGAATCCGATTCCTGCTGCCCAATCGATGAGCTCCCGCAAGGCGGCGACGTCGCCGATTCCCAAATCCTGCTCACCGCGCAGGGCAAACAGCGGCACCAAAACCCCGGCGATCTTCTTTTCCGGCAACAAATTCATTCTCTAGCCACGGATGAACACGGATGAAACACGGATTAGAAGACAAGGCGCTTATACTCCACTTTATTTCGTCCGAAGTTAACAAGCAGCCCCACCTTAAGACCGGTTGCTTTTAGCTCATTGAGCAACTGAGCTTCGTCTCGTTTGTCGTACTGTGGGTTAACCTTGATTTCGACAGCGACAGAATCCGCGACAATCAAATCGGCGTCGTAATCACCGACGACTGCTCCTTTGTATTGAACCTGAATGCGTCTCTCAATCTCTGCGGCAACACCGCGACGGATTAATTCGACCTGCAGCGCGCGCTGATAAATTCGCTCAAGAAAACCGTATCCAAGTTCTTGATGCACTTCAAATGCAGCACCGATGATTGTCTCGGTAGTCGCGCGATGCAGCAACTTGTCCGCGTGTTCGTCGTGGATTTCTAGCATGTCTTATCGGTGTTTCATCTGTGTCAGTCCGTGGCTTCCCGATTAGCCTCTTTTGACTTGCCAGTCTTCGACGAGGTCGTTTGGAATTTCCTGCAAAAAACGTGATGGCCGCTGAAACACGTCGCCGTAGCCGCCGCTGAAACGCATATGCGGATACGTAAGGTAAAGCTCGTCGCGGGCGCGCGTGATGGCCACATAGAACAAACGCCGTTCTTCCTCGAGCGCATCGCGCGCATTGAGGGAGCGGCTGCTCGGGAACATCCCGTCCGCCAGCCAGATCACGAAGACCGTATGAAACTCGAGGCCTTTCGCCTGGTGCACCGTGGACAGATTGACCGCCTCTTTGTCGTCTGTTTGAACTGGGGTGGCCTCTGTATCGACGTTGCTGATCAGTGCTAATTGGGAAAGAAATTCGTGAACGTCCTTGAATTGACGGGCGAACACTGCGAGTTGGTCGAGGTCTTCGTGGCGCAGTTCGTAGTTTGTGAAGTTCACCTTGGCGTAATCATCGTAAATCGCTTCCACAATCGATGTGATCATTTCGGAGGGCGGATTAGGTTGGCCGCCAGGTGCGATCTCAGCGAGGGTATGTGCCAGTTGCGTCCACAGTGTCTTTGATTTGGCGGGAACGCGCATCGCTTGGAGACGTTCGCCGAAGTTGTCGATGGGATCTGTGATCCCGGCCGCCCACGCCTGCCAAAGATTTTCCGCCGTACGATTGCCAATGCCGGGAAGCAATTTGACCATCCGATTAAAGGCGACTTCATCGCGCGGGTTGGCCACGAAGCGGATAAATGAAGTCACATCTTTAATGTGCGCCTGCTCGAAAAACCGGATGCCGCTTGTGATTTGATAGGGAATCCTGCGACGGGAAAGCTCCAGTTGCAGCTCAACCGCGTGATAATGCGCGCGGTAAAGCACGGCGATGTCGTTGAGATCGACATTTTCATCGCGCAGTTCGAGAATCCGCTGCGTCACAAACTGCGCTTGCTCTGCGCCGTCGTTCAGTGCCACGAGGGCCGGCTTGAGCGCTTTTGATTCCCGCGTGGCGCTTAAGTGCTTGCGGAATTGTTGAACGTTTGCGGCAATCGCTGCGTTCGCCACCTGCAGAATTTCCGGAACGCTCCGGTAATTCATTTCGATCTTGAACACCTGCGCATCCGGATAACGCTTCGGAAATTCGAGAATGTTTTGGAAGTTCGCGCCGCGCCAGGAGTAGATCGACTGCGCGTCGTCTCCCACTACCATCACATTGCGGTGATCGCAGGCGAGCAGATCCACCAGGTCAGCCTGAATTTTGTTGGTGTCCTGGTATTCATCGACAAGGATGAATTGAAACTGCCGCCGGTAGAATTCCGCGATCCGCTCGTGCTGCTGAAACATCGACAACGTCTTTTGCAGCAGGTCGTCGAAATCCATCGAGTTGGTCGCCTTCTTCTTTTTTTCGTAGCGGTCGTGAACATCTTGGATTTTGTCGAGTAACGGCAGGAAATAAGGAAACTTTTCCGCGAGCAATTCTTCCAGCGGGCTCTCGGTGTTAACTACGAAACTGAAGATTTCCGCGAGGACGTCGCCTTTCGGAAAGCGGATTTCCTTTGGATCAATCCCCGCACCGGCGACCACCGTATTGATCAAATCCTTTTGATCTTCGCGGTCCATGATGGTGAATCCGCTGGAGTAACCGAGCGCGCTGCCGTGCCTGCGCAAAATCCTATTTCCCACCGAATGAAATGTTCCGCCCCAAAGTCCGCTCGCATCGACCGTCAATAAATTCGCGACGCGGCCCAGCATTTCCCGCGCAGCTTTATTCGTGAATGTGAGAAGCAGAACGTTGCGCGGATCGATTCCGTTTTCGAGCAGGTAAGCTACTCGATAAGTCAGGGTGCGCGTTTTTCCCGAGCCCGCGCCGGCGATCACAAGGATCGGGCCCGGCGGCGCAGTCACTGCCGCAAGCTGCTGCTCGTTCAACTCAGCGGTGTAATCGACGTGAATCGACGTGGACACCGGGGCACGTCGCAGCGTGTATTGGCGGGACATTTGATGATTGCAGATTTCGGATTGCCGATTGAGAACTGCAAAGAACCGCAGCAATAACAGGTTCGCAAATCTCGGCCCTAAACTTACCTGGGGCCTCAGCAAAAACGCGTGCACGACGCACGAACAGCGCTGCAGCTACAAACGTCATCGGACGCCAGTGTCGATGTTCATGTCCAAATGCACAGTCTGATTTGAGGCTACTGTGAACGGTTGCGGCGCCGCACGGACGTGCCGACCCCTCCGGTCTTGAACATCAAGAATATATTCTCCCGGAGGCACCGCGACGCGATAATTTCCAGTCTCGTCCGCTGTCACGCGTGCGATTTCTCTTTTTTCGTCACGGCTCAAGATGATCAGCGGATAT
>QHOV01000082.1 GCA_003218885.1 Verrucomicrobiota bacterium
CGCGGCCATTATTTCTTTCTGCGCAATCACGCTGCTATTTTTTCTCGGCTTGGTTCAGCTCATCCTTCTGGATGTTACCTCCACAACGCGCGATTTGTTGGGCTATTTCTCCGCCATCGAACACATGGGGACATTCTCGCGGGGTATAATCGATACTCGGCCAATCGTTCTCTACGTGAGCATGACCATTGTGATGCTGACGCTCACCTACCAGGCATTTCAATCCCGCAAATGGAGGCTCTAATAAATGACTGACGAGAGAAAGAAGGCGCCGACACGCTCAGGGAAGAAAATTGGCCGGATTCGGATTGGTCTCAATGTTCTCGCCCAGACCGCGCTGATCTTATTTCTCGTTGCGATGGTGAATTCCTTCGCCTTCAAGCACTACGCGCGTTGGGACTTTTCCCGCGACCAGAAATATACACTTTCAGATAAAACGAAGCGTTTCGTCGATACGCTCAAGGGCAAGATGCGCATTACAGTTTTCTTTTCGCCCACTACGCCGATTACCGCGGACGTTCAGAATTTGCTGACGGAATATCAATATGCCGGTAAGGGAAAGATCGACATCGAGCACATCGATCCCGAACGAAATCTTTCACGCGCCAAAGAGCTGTTCGATAAATACAAAGTCGTCACGGACGAGAGTCTTTTGGTGCTGGATTACGAGGGTCGCAACAAAACGGTCAAAGCGTCCGAGATGGCCGATATTGACCAGAGCGGGATGGCCTTTGGCGAAGGCCCGCGCGTGGCCGCATTCAAAGGGGAACAAGCCATCACGAGCGCGATGATCGACCTTGTGGAAGGAAAAAAGAAGACGCTTGGCTACGTCACCGGTCACAAGGAACCGGCGCTTTCAGAAGGCACTGGCCCGATCACCGTGCTCAAAACGTTTATCGAAAACGAAAACATCAAGTTCCAAGACCTGAACCTTCTCGATCTGGAGGCGATCCCGGCCGACGTGAACGCTGTCATGATCGTCGGGCCACAGTACGATTTTTCCGATCGCGAAATGAAATTGCTGCGCGACTTCTGGGATAAGCAGGGACGGATACTGCTTCTCCTGGATCCGGCGGCGAAGACGCCGAGGCTGCGTGGCTTTCTAAACGAGTTGGGCATCAAGGTAAATAACGATCGGCTGATGGTTTTTTTGCGCACTGGGATCCAGGAGTTGGCACTGACGCGAGATGTGCAAGCGCGTTTCTTGGGCGATAGTCCAGTCACAAAACGGCTAGCCGATGTGCGAGCGCTCTTTTTCGGCGGCACATCTTCCCTTACGCTTGAGCCGGACCGAGTCCGTGCTGCCAACATCCGCCTAGAACTGCTGATCCAGGCTGAAAAAGGTTATTTTGCCGAAACGGATTACAACACCGACAACCAGGCAAAACTGGAGGCCGACGCCAAGCAAAGCAGCAACGTGCCGCTAACAATTGGCGCAGCAGTCGAAAAAGGAGGCAGCGCAGATCAGCGGGTGCAGGTGAATTCGCCACGCCTGGTAGTAGTTAGTAACGCGACTTTTGTTCAGGACAATGCCATCACGCAAGATCAGCAGGGGCTCGACTTCATCTCTGGCAGTGTGAACTGGCTGTTGAGCCGGGAGCAGCTTATCGGTATTGCGCCAAAAATCCCGAAGCCTCTCACTTTCAGCCTCAGCGAAGAGGCGTTGCGCCGGCTGCGCTGGATTGTTCTGGTTTTCATGCCGCTGGTTCCTGCCGTGATCGGAACCATGGTGTGGTGGCAACGGCGCGTTTGATATGAACTGGAGGACTACCCTCATCCTGGCAGTCATTGCGCTCGCTGGTTTCGCTTACTTCAGGTTCTTTGAAATGAAACGGCCGAGCACGGAAGAAGCCAGGCGGCTGGCCCAAAACGTGGTCAATTTCGACAGAAACAAGGTCGATGGCATCGTCATTAAGAATGGCGATCAACAGATCGAAATACGGCGCCGGGAGAGCAAGTGGCGACTTGAAACCCCGATTAAAGATCAAGCCGATGGCGCTCTGGTCGACAATTTGTTGTCGGATTTGGAGACCTGGGAAAAGGAGGGAACAATCCCAGCGAAAGATATTGAGGCTGATAAGAGCAAACTGGCTGAGTATGGCCTCAACAATCCGAAGCTAAAACTCAAATTGCTCGGCCGAGATAAACCGCCGGAAATCTGGTTTGGAAAGGACGCGGCGTTGGAAGGCAGGATGTATGTGCGCCTTCAGAATTCCAAAGAAACATTCCTCGCCAAGCAGTCAATCAGGAGAGACATCGACAAAAAACCGGGGGAATTTCGCGATAGAAGACTAACAGACCTGACTACTGCGCAGGTGCGCCGCATCACGTTGAAGACCCCTGCGGGCGAAATGGAGATGGAGAAGAAAGGCGATCATTGGGACATTCTTAAACCGCTGCGCGCGCGAGCCGATGACCAGAAAGTCGGTGACTTGATTGCACAAATCACGACGGCGCGCATTCAACAATTTGTGGCCGATGATCGTGGTGACCTGCGCCCTTATGGATTGGCGGAGCCGCGCGGATCAATCACGCTGTTTGATGAGGCCGAGAAAAAGGACGAGAAGGTTGAGATCGGAGAGTCGATCAAGGTCTTCGGGCGAGAGGATAAAGGCCAGACGCTGCAGATCGGCAGCGTGCCAGAGAAGGAAAAAGACCAGATCTATGTGCGATTCGCTCCTCGCCGGTCCGTCTACACGCTCCCGAAAAAGACCGAAGAAACCCTAAACACGAAACCGGCCGATCTGCGCGACAATCATTTAGTTCGGATCGACACAAACATTCTCGATCGGATCACGATCGATGCGCCAGGAAAAGGCAAAACCGTTCTCGCGCGCAAAGATGGAAATTGGACAATTTCCACCCGAAACAATGTGCCGGCGGATTCAGGTGCAGTCCGGCGCCTGATCGACACGCTGCAGAATGAGCGGGTAACAAGATTTGTGGAAGACGTCGCGTCCAATCTGCCGAAATACGGCCTCGAGAAGCCGCAGGCGCAATTGACATTCAGTTCATTTGCTTCGGAGAACACTGCTGAAACGAAGGCGGGTGAGCAGCCGTTTGCCGGGATCGCCTTTGGAAAACCAGAAGGCGATAATGTTTACGCGCAGCCGACGGATGAGCCATTCGTCGTGGCAGTCCGTCGCGGTCTGCTGGATCAAATTTCACCGGATCCCTTGCAATGGCAGGAGCTGTCGATCTTTAAGTTCAAGCCCGAACAAATCCATCGGTTAAGTGTCACGGCTGAGAAGGAGCTGTTGCTGGAGCGCGATCAAAATAATCAATGGCATTGGCTGAAAGGAAGCGGCGAGATCAATCAAGCCAATGTGCAGTCGCTGCTGAACACATTGTCGAGCTTGCGTGCGGTGCGCTGGCTCGGAGCTACAACGCCTCAACATGGCTTCGCAAACCCGCAGCTTGTGCTCGCCTTCACAACTTCACCGGATAACAAGACGTCCCATAAGTTGAGCATCGGCGCACAAAACAATGACGGCACGTGGTGCGCGCGCCTGGACGGACGCGAAGGCATCTTTGCAATCAGCAATTCGGACTTGAACACCTTGAGATTGCCGCTGGAGGCGCAAGCTACGGCATCGCCTCCGCCAACGACGACACCGGTGACCAGTGTGGCGCCGTAAATCTCTCTCGTCATTCCGAGCGAAGTCGAGGAATCCCGTGGGTTTGCTTGAGGGTCTCAACACGGCATCCTTCGAGTTCGCTTCGCTCGCTCAGGATGACGCGAATTATGATTTTTGAGCCGTGTAAATTGTGACGATTCCGCCGGTGAGCGGTTCAAACGTGGTGTGCGTGAAACCGTTCGCCGCCATCAACTCGCACATCGCACCGCCGCTCGGAAATTCCTCGATCGAATCGCCAAGATAATCATAGGCGGTTTTCTTCCCTGTTAGGAAAGCGCCAAGTAAGGGCAGGCAACGATGCAAATAGAAACGATAGATTGCGCGCAAGATCGGCGTTGTAGGCAGTGAGAACTCGAGCACGAGCAAGCCTCCGCTCGTCCTGAGCGCGCGCGACATCTCAGTAAGCGCAGCTCCCCAGTTTTCCAGATTGCGCAGCCCGAATGCGATGGTGACGCAATCGAATGAAGCATCGTCAAATGGCAGGTTCATCGCATCGGCAAGTACGACTTGGCGCACACCCTTTCGCTGCGCAAGGTCCAACATTTCCGACAGGAAATCGACGCCCACGATTTCCGCATCCGGCAATTTTTTTTGTAAGGCAAGCGCCAAATCTCCGGTGCCAGTCGCAAGATCAGTAATTCTGTGTGGTCGCCAACCGGAGACGATTTCAGCCGCACGTCGTCGCCAGTAGAAATCGATTCCACAGCTAAGCAAATGATTTGCGAGATCATAGCGCCTGGCAATGGATCCGAACATTTTTCGGACCCGCGCACGTTGCGTAGTCATTTCTTCAAGATTTGATAGAACACCAGCTCGCACTTTTATGATAATTAATTTTGCTGGTTATCACATCGATATAACTAATAGGCAGGGCCAGGCAGGTAACGTCAGGCATCCAGTTGTTATAAAAATTGTAATTGCCATCCCAGCCGACCCCGGCTATCTAACAACACATGGATATATCCGTTAAAACTCTACAAGAAGCGATCTCAATTCGCCGACAAATCGACAATCTGGAAAAACGTCTTTCCTCACTTCTGGAAGGCGCCCCTCCGAGGCCAGCAGGTCCCACGGGTGGCCGCTACTTTTCGCCCGCGACGCGAGCGAAGCTTGCGGCAGCTGCCAAAGCTCGTTGGGCAAGAAAAAGGGGCGCGACAACAGCGACTCCTATCAGGAGAAAAGGCCAGCTCACGCCGGCCGGGCGAAGAAAGCTCTCCCAGTTAATGAAGGCTCGCTGGGCGGCAAGAAGGAAAGCCGCGGGCACGAAGAAAGCTCCTGCGAAGAAAAAAGGCCAGCTCACGCCGGCCGGGCGAAGAAAGCTCTCCCAGTTAATGAAGGCTCGCTGGGCAGCCAGAAGGAAAGCCGCAGCGAAGTAATCAGTCATCCAACTGGCATTGCACGTTTTCTGTTTTGCCTTTTGTTGAAGGTCGGTTTGGGGAACGAAGCTTACTGCTCGCGAGAGGACTCGAACCTCCACGGGTTTCCCCATACGGTCCTGAGCCGTACGCGTCTGCCAATTCCGCCACGCGAGCAAATGGCAGTGGCCTCTACAATGCGTATGTGCCAGCCGGACTGCAAGGTCAAATCGCAGACATTATGACAGGAGGGAAGCAAACGACGTCTGGTTAGGTCAGTCCAATCGCTTCTTGCGTGCGCGAACCTCCAACTGATGCGCTTTGCGTACCTGACCAATAGAGCGCAAAAGATCGGCGTAATTGGACACAACGATGTCGTAATCCTTGGAGGGCTTTTCCTGCACTTCCTCCCAGGTTTTCAGCGAGGATTGATAAAGCTCGGCGGCTTTGGCGTAATCACCGCGCGAATGATAGACCACCGCCAGGTTGCATTTTGATTGCGCAATATCGGCGAGCGGAGGTGGATGCAATTTCTGCCGGATCGCCAACGCGCGAAGATGTATTTTCTCAGCTTCAGAGTAACGGCGCTCGTTCGTGTAAAACACGGCCAGGTTGTTCAGCACTGACGCTACGTCGGCATGATCAGGTCCCAGTTGCTTTTCGTAAATTTCCAAAGCACGCAGATAGCATGGTTCTGCCGCCTTTTGCCGGCCTGACTTACGCAGATTCATCGCGACGTTGTTTAACATCGTTCCGATATCCGAATAAGGAACATCTTCGATCTCGGTGCCGGCGGTTATTGCTTTCTGATAGAGATTGATCGCTTCCTCAGATCGGCCCAGACTATCGCATAAGAATGCCAGCCGCTGCGCCGAGCGGAAGATAGCGCGCTGGTCCGGTGGCTTTACCTTTTCCAGAATTGCATGCGCCTTCAGCAGGTATCCCTCGGCCGCGGTGTAATCTCCCTTTTGCTCGAGTAGCTGGCCTAGCTTCTCAAAGCTGGTGGCAAGTGGAGTCTGGCTACCCTTGAAAGCGCGCTTGGCGACCTCAAGTGCTGTTTCGGCAACGCGAATCGCCTCAGGCAAACGGCTTGCGGTACGCAGAGTATCGAGTTTGTCGTTGAGGATGCTCCAAAGCCTTTCTTCACCTTTCATCACTCATCACCAGCCCTCGCTTAGCTGGCTAACTAATCGGGTGGCGAGATCCTCAGTAGCAAGCGGCAAGGCTTGTCGTTCATCACTAGTTACGTCGCTGCTTACAAAGAAACTGGTCGTCCCGACCGCCTGGCCGGGCGGTGCCAGCTCTTTGCCATCTCGTCCGGTTAGAAAGTACTTTACACTTAACGCCAGACTAAATTCGGTTGTGGCCAACACGTTCCCGCGCACCGAGCGCGCCGGCAGCCGGCGGATGAGAGCTACTTCGCCCGTCAAAGTGGCGTCTGCTTTGTCCCCATTGGCAACCTGAAACGTCCCATCCTGTTGCAACTGCTTGATTACAGTATCAGTCACCAAAACCTCGATGCGCGGGACCAGAGTGCGATTTTTGAAAGTTGGGACTGCGATGGTGTGAACGTCGCGCAGATAATATGGCTTTACCGGTCCGACGTGATAGCCAAGGCAACCACAAAGGGCGAGGCAGAATACTGTCGCAAGTGAAGCTTTCAAGGCGCCGGTGAGGCCGATGCCGCTGGGGTAGAAGAAATATTGGAGCTTGTGCTCGTGCTCGGCGGCGCAAACAGGGGATCAGGCGCAGTGGTAGTGTCGGGCCCGAGTGAAGCCGGTGGCGGAAGCGAATGCGCTTCGCCTTTTTTCTTGCCAGTCTGTGCCGCAGGTACGGCGGGCTGAAGCGCAGCCTCACCGATCTTCGCGCGCAACTGGTCGATCCGTTTTTTCGCCAGATTACTTTCGGTTGACCCGGGTTGCTGCCGAATCACCTCATTGTAGTAGATTACCGCGGCGCGATAATATTTCTGTTTGTCGTAAAATTTGGCCACTTGGTAGGAGCTGGTCGTTTCCTTGTGCTCAAGAAGGTCCAGGTTTGCGCGCGCCTGAGCGGCTTTCTCGCTATTCGGATAATGGAGAAGGAAATCTTGGAAAGCTGTTTTGGCATTGGTGGTTGCCGCCGCATCCGTGGTGCCCTTTCGTGCCGCCATGAGCCAGATATAACCGATCTGATATTGCGCATCCGCTGCGACCGGCTCGTTTGGAAATTTGTTGATCACAGCCTGGTACGCTTCGATTGCCATCTCGGGCAAGTTCTGTTTCTCGCGTGCGAGGCCAATGTTGAATTGAGCGCGCGCCGTGTATTTCCCGTATGGCGCGGTGCGGACGACGTTCGCGAAAATCGTTACAGCCCGATCCAGCGAGTTCCCAAGCGAGATCCCCAGAATTTTCCTCTTTTTGCCAGTCAGATACATTTCGCCGATGCGAAACTGCGCCTCGATTGCTTCATCGAAGTGCGGGTTACTGGGATATCTTTCGACCAACTGCCGATATGAATCCGCCGCGCCAAGATAGTCGTGCACTTGTTCCTGCAATTGCGCCGCGCGATAGAGGGCACTCGCGGCAAGAGCATCTTTGGGATAGCGCCGCGGGATGTTTTTGTACGCATGAATCGCTCGTTTGAGGTTCCCTTCCTTTTCAGCAGTCTGTCCAGTCTGATACAACTCCAGCGCTGTCCCGCTGATTTCTTCTTCCCCGGGGGCGACAAACTTGGCTTTTTTGCCCGGTTGAAAGACCACTGAGGCCGCTACCGATTCAGAAAAAATCAAAGTGGCAGCTGTACAAAGCAAAGCGGCACGAATCAAGAAATCCATGGGTGTGGCAGGGTAGTTGACTTATCGATTCCGTCAAGGTCATCAGTCGGCCAAACCGAAACTCGATGGCTGATGTTCACCGCGACTTTACAGTAACATCTTTTCCAAACGGGCAAAACCGATTAAGTGTCTAAGCCGATTGAATCTGATCGATCAGCATAAAATTCGCATCGGCGCCTGTGCTTGGAGTTTCGAAGACTGGCGCGGCTCTTTTTATCCCTCGGACTTGCCAGAGTCTCAATGGCTCGAATTTTACGCCAATTACTTCCCGGCTGTTGAAGTCGATTCGACCTTTTATGCCGCCCCGGCCGAAGCGACCATTCAGCGTTGGATCGAGATCACGCCTGCCGCTTTTCGTTTCGCCTGCAAACTCCCGCGCGAGATTACGCACACCCGTCGACTGCGCGATTGCACAGCAGAATTGAATTCGTTTCTCCGGGCGATTGAGCCGCTCGCGCCAAAGCTCCAAGTGATTCTCATCCAGCTTCCGCCCTCCTTTGCGCCAAAAGACGGCAAAACGGCGCTGCGCAAATTTCTTGAGCAACTGCCGCCGGATTTCCGTTTCGCGATTGAATTTCGTCATGCCGGATGGCATCGGCCGCAGTTTATCCGCCTCTTGGAAAGGTATCGCATTTGCTGGGTGTGGGCCGATACCACTCCCCTCAACGAACGAAATCTTGCCCCGTTCGAGTTCCTGCCGTGCACGACAGATTTTCTCTATCTGCGTCTACTCGGTGATTATGCAACGAAATACGACGTTGATGGCGGCCACGTCCATCGTTATGAAAAATTGCTCTGGAAACGTGAAGCCGCGCTGGACAGCTGGTCACTTAAAATTGAGCGGCATCTTCCCGAAGTGCGCAATGTATGGGCGTTCACCAGCAATCACTTCGAAGGATTCGCACCCGAAACCTGCCAACGGCTCGCCCAACGTCTGGGCTTCATGTTGCCGCTGCCCTCCGAAACAGAACAGGCTTTGTCACCACAGAGACAATCGCAGCTCGACCTTCAGTTATAGCGGCACCTGAATACGGTTGTGCTTTTCGAAGATGCACACCCGGCGAATCCCAAAGTTCGCCATCTTTTGCGCGAGGCTCCGAAAATTGTCGCCGAGCTGCGCGTGCGAATGCGCGTCAGAGGCCGTAGTGAAAGAAATCCCCTTGTCTATTGCGAGCTCAATGATCCGGTCGCCCGGGTAAAGCTCGTTCACCGGCTTGCGCCATCCAGCGGTGGAAAGCTCAATCGCGAGATTCTGTGCGTGAATAAAATCGAGTGTTTCGCTCAGCAAACTGCCGGTCCCTGTGCCCGGCCGATGACCGTGGATTTTGATCAGATCCAGATGAGCGAGGCAATCGACCAGCCCCGTCGCTGCTATTTCACGGACACGGCGAAAATAATCGGCGTAAATCGCGTCGATACTCCGGCCTTCAAATTGCGCGGCGCCATCCGGCACGCTGTCGAACATCTGATCGGCGCGAGTAAGGAAATGAACCGAGCCCAGGACAAAATCGAGCTTGTCCCAATGCTTCTCAATCCAGTTTCGGCCAGCCGCCGAGTGGATTGGGTCATTATCGAGCTCGATGCCCGCGCGGATTCGCAAATCGGGATTTCTTTCCCGCAAACGATCGATTTCATCGAAGTCGATTCCTGCGTGATAACGATCGTGATCAGTAAAAGCGATGTCGGTTAACCCTGATCTACGCGCTGAATCCGCCCAAGGCTGAAGCAACGCCTGAGTGTACCACTGTACCCGATGTCCCTGCGGATGGCTGTGGTAGTCGGAGAAGAGTTGATAGGTTTTGGTTGAGAGTCGATTGGCAGTCACGCTCGGCTCCATCAACTATCAGCTACCAACTAACGACTTTCGTCAAGGCACAGCCAGGAATTTTTGCCGGATCCGCAACTCCGGGTATTGGGGAAAGAACACTTCGGCGATAAAGACCTTGTTCGGCGCGAGCTCGCGCGTCGAGATTGTTTCGCTGTACTCGATCCGCTCTTGCGGATTAACTAGAATCGTGGCGGGTTTGTCCGCGATGGCATGATTGTCGGACCACTTTGCCAGGATGTCGCCCGCGGAATTCGTCAGGTAAATTTCAATCCGCTGGTTCGTCGGAAAGTCGAGCGCCACAGGACGCTTTGACAGATTTGCCAGCGTCACTTTGATTCCGAGCTGGCGAACCTCAGACAGCTTTATGGTCTGCGGCGTGATTTGGAGATCGAGAGCGAGCCCGCGCAGCTTTGGATCTTTGTATTGCGGGACAACCTCTGGAGAGAACGGATGGAGAATGCGGCCCAACCAACCCCGTCTACGCGGCGTCGCCGTTGGCGCGGCGTCCTGGCCAAAGATGCCCCCGGCCATAAAAAGTATCAGAAGGAGCGAAACAATGCGGCGCTTCATGAGTGGGCTTAAACAGCCCCGAAAGTTTTCGGAGTTGCAAAATTCCTGTCAAACCATTTATCAATCGGCATGAAAATTCTCCGGCTATTTGCTCTTTGCCTGCTTTGGGCGCCGATAGTAGGCGTTGCGAAACAATCGCATTGCACTTTCCGAGTGCATGTCCAGGCGAATCCTCGAGACACCGAGGTTTTCGCCACATCGGTGCGCACCCAAGTTTCCGGTAAAGAGGTGGCAATCGAAAAGATGCCGTGGATTTCGGAGCGAGATGTCATGGCGTTTTCTCCTTACACAGCCAACGATGGAACCTATGGCGCGCTGCTTCAGCTCGATGATCATGGGCGCGTGGTGCTCGATACTTTGAGCGTTGAGCGCCGCGGCGGTTTCCTCTTTGTTTTCATCAATGGCCGATTCATTACCGAGCTCCAAATCGACAAGCGCGTTTCGGATGGAAGAATCTATATTCCTTCAGGCCTTACCGCAGCCGACATTAGCTTGATGAAAAAAGACTGGCGCTTGGTCGGCCAACGAAAACGTCAATCGCGTTGATCCACCATGCGATTATTCGCTGCCGCAATTGTCCTCGCTATTTTTTCGTCAATCGCGATGAGGACTCAGAGTGCGCAGGATCACGCTCTCGATCTTGTTCTGCCTACGGATAATGACGCTCTGTTCTCGGGCGACGGTCCGGCCTTTTACCAGTACGTGGAACGCAATTACAAAGGCATGAAATCGACGCCGTGGGAGGGCGGCAAATACGGCTTTGTGCGCGATCCCACCGACACACCGGGTGGTGTCGTTTACACGCGCTTTCACGAAGGAATCGATATTCGCTCCGTGCGTCGCGATGAAAACGGCGAGCCGCTCGATGAAGTCCGCGCCATTGCCGATGGGAAAGTCGCGCACGTTAATCTCGTGCCCGGCTACTCGAACTATGGGAAATACATTGTGATCGAGCACCGCTGGGACGGCTCCAGTTACTACAGCTTGTACGGACACCTGAGTTCCATCCGGGTGCACTCGGGCGATTCGGTCAAACGCGGCCAGCCTATCGCCGTCATGGGCTACACTGGAGTTGGGATAAACCGGGAACGGGCGCATCTCCATTTGGAATTGGATTTAATGTTCAGCCATCAATTCGAAGCGTGGCATGACGCATTGTTCAGAAATGACCCGAATCATAACGGCATTTATAACGGCCTGAATCTTGCTGGGCTCGACATTGCGCGGCTCTATCTTGCGCTCCACCAGAATCCCTCGCTTACCATTCCTGAGTTTCTCAGCGGCGAAGAAACCTTCTACAAGGTGACCTTGCCCAAATCGCCCCATTTCGAATTGCCGAAGCTTTACTCCTGGATGCTGGCCGGAAACCGAAACCAGCAAGCTTCGTGGGAAGTCTCTTTTGCGCGTTCCGGTGTGCCGCTAAAACTAGAACCGAGCGACAAACACGTGACCCAGCCAGAGCTGAGTTACATCAAGAAAAGCTCGATTAATTATTCGTCCTTGACCCGTGACATAGTCTCCGGTCACGGCGAAACCGCGCAGCTTACCGGTTACGGCAGGCAGTTAATGCGACTGCTTATTTATCCCGACTGACATTTCGGTCGTTTCATCAGCACGACGTCGGCGTCCCTTGCGCAAGCGCGACACCATGGGGAATTGCGCCTTGCACAAAGCTGAGACATTCCACTGCGCCGCTCGGTTTTCCCGGGAGCGCAATCACCAATGAGCCATCGACAATTGCGGCGAGGTTGCGGGACAAAATGGAATTGGGCGTGATCTTCATCGACTCCGCCCGCATCACTTCGCCGAAGCCCGGCAACTCAACGCGCATGATTGCGCGAATTGCTTCTGGGGTGACATCGCGCGGTCCGACACCAGTGCCGCCAGTGGTCAGAATCAAACCACAGCCTTGCTGAGAAAACGAGCGGATTGTTTCCTGAACGCGTTTTGCGTCGTCCGGCACAATCGCTTCCGCGAGTACCTGCCACCCCGCTTTTTGCGCCGCTCCTTTCAACGCGGGTCCGCCAAGATCCTTGTAGTCACCCGCGCTCGCGCGATCCGAGACCGTGATGATGCCAACTTGTATTTGCATGTTTGTAACGGCGACTCTATTGGCGCCGTGATTTTTCGCTTCGGCGGTCGTAGACCGCCGCTACAGGGCGTTTTGTCTTTTCGATCAAACGCACATCGTAAATGTGCATCTCTTTGTCCACGGCTTTGCACATATCGTAAATCGTAAGCAACGCGACAGTAACGCCAACGAGCGCTTCCATCTCGACTCCGGTCTGCGCAACCGTTTTCGCGGCGCATTTGACCTCTGCGCCATCATTAGAAGCGACAATGTCGATCTTAACTTCACCGAGCGGCAGGGTGTGGCAAAGCGGTATGAGGTGCGCCGTTTGCTTTGCAGCCTGAATGCCGGCAATCCGCGCAGTGGCAAACACATTGCCTTTCGCGATTTGGTCCTTGGAAATTAGATCAAGTGTCTCGCGCCGGAGCCGAATCTTGCCGCGGGCGACAGCTCTTCGCTCACTCACGGGCTTGGCCGAAACATCGACCATCTGGGCGCAGCCATCGTCGCTGATGTGAGTGAGTCGCTGCATTCGTTAGCCGCCGATAGCGATCATCTTGCGGTTCGGTTGGTAATTGTCGCGAAAATCGTGCTGAGCAGGTTTGCGTTCGACAACATCGAGAAAGAATTGCTTAAGGTCCTCATCACTCGCGCCGGCGCGCAGAGGTTTCATGATGTCGAACTCTAGATAGCTTCCCAGGCACGGACGCAATTTCCCATCGCAGGTGAGGCGAAGTTTGTTGCAGTTCTCGCAGAAATGCAGATTGGTCATCGCCCCGATAAAACCGATCCGCTGTTCGCGGCTGGGAACTTGATAGTAAGTCGCTGGCCCGTTTGTTCGAAATTCCGTCTCCGGGATCAGACTTCCGTAAACCGATTCGATTAACCGTTTCGCCTCGAACACCGACATGAAATTGTCTTCGCTGAGCACTTCGGTCGTGCTCACCGGCATCATCTCGATGAAACGCAGGATCAAATTGCGCGACGCGGCGAATTCGATCAGCGGGATCAATTGGTCCTCGTTTCGGCCGCGCATCAGGACGGTGTTCAATTTGATCTGATCGAAACCAACTGCGATTGCGGCATTAATCCCCTCGAGCACCTGAGCGTGCAAATCCCGACCCGTGATCTTGGAATACACATCTCGATCCAATGTATCGAGGGAGATGTTGACTGATTGGACACCGGCGTCGCGCAAGGTCATTGCCATTGTTTTGCTAGGTGTGATTTGGCGCGCAAGCAAAGTTCCATTCGTAGAGAGACCCAAACTCTTGATTCCAGAAATTGCCGGGATTTGGGCAATGAAGTGGACAACGTCCCGGCGCGTCAGCGGCTCGCCGCCGGTGACTCGCACTTTTGAAACGCCTAGTTCGGCTGCAATGCGAATAAGACACAGCGTTTCCTCGAACGTCAGAATTTCTTCACGTGGCAACCACTCCTGCAATTCCTGCGGCATACAGTAGGTACAGCGTTCGTTGCAGCGGTCAGTAATCGAGACACGCAGGTAGGAAATCCGATGGCCGTAGCGATCCTGCATTGGAACGCAACTCTACCGGCGGACGATGTTGAATCAACAAAGCTGGAGATAATTGACGCGCTATAGGCAGCACATATGATCGTCAGCATGAAAGGTCGAATTCTTCCCAAAGCGCTGCCGCTTTGCCTCGCAGCCAGCGCATTGATTCTTGCGAGTTGCGAGACAACTCAGGACCGTATTTCCAAGCATCCCGAAATTTATCAACGCCTTTCGGCCAGTGATCAGGCGCTGGTAAGTCAAGGCCAAATCCGCGCAGGCATGTCTCAAAACGCGGTGTGGCTGGCCTGGGGCGGGCCCGAACGCAAGATCATAGGCAATATGCGCGGGCAACCGACCGAGACCTGGATTTATATAACCTACGAAACTGCTCCATACCCCTATGGCGGGCCGTACGGGCCGTGGGGGTGGGGTTACGGCTTCGGCCCCAGTGTGGCCTTTGTCCGGACACACCATCACGGGCACTCGTTTGTCTTTTGGGGCAGCCCCTTCTACGATCCGTTCTATTATGCTTACATTCCGCCGAGTATTCCTGTTCCGTATAAGACCGTCACATTCGCCAATGGGCGCGTAGTGTCATTCCAATACATGGAACGCCGGTATGGCTAAGCAACATTTCTCTCACTTTTCTCCACGCAATTGAGCAGAATCGATTGCGGCGCCTGAGCAATGGCTTACCGCTCGTTTACAAGTTTCCTCGCCGCTCTCGAAAAAGTGGGCGAGTTGAAACGCATCACGGTCCCCGTCGATACCGATTTGCTCATAGCAGAATGGGCGGACCGCGAGATGAAATCGCCCGGCGGCGGAAAGGCGCTGCTGTTTGAGCAACCGGTTGTCGATGGAAAAAAATCCCCGTTCCCGGTTGCGATTAATACCATGGGTTCGCACCGGCGCATGGCTCTCGCGTTACAGGTAGCGGATGTCGCGGATATCGCACAGGAAATTCAACTTATTCTCAAAGCAAAACCACCAACCAATCTGCGCGAAGGTTGGAGTTTGCTTAAACAAGGAATTCATCTGCTGCACGCGCGTCCGAAGCAAGTGAAGGAAGCGCCTTGCCAGGAAATTGTGCACCGGATCGGCAACGAAGGTGACTTTTCATTGAGCGATCTGCCCATTCTCAAATGTTGGCCGAAGGATGGTGGCCGCTTCATTACATTAGCGAATGTGCATACCCGTGACCCGGAGACAGGTGCGCGAAACGTGGGGATTTACCGGATGCAAGTTTATGACGAGTGCACGACCGGAATGCACTGGCAACTCCACAAGGTCGGTGCGCGCCATGGCAAGCGCTATTACGAGCGCGGTGAGCGCATGCCAGTGGCAGTTACGCTGGGCGGTGATCCCGTTTATACATTCGCTGCTACCGCGCCGTTGCCGGACGGTTTGGATGAACTGTTTTTCGCTGGGTTTTTGCGAAAGAGATCAATCGAGCTTGTTCGCTGCAAAACGATCGATCTCGACGTACCGGCGGACGTAGATTTTGTCCTGGAAGGCTATGTGCAGCCCGGTGAGATGCGTCCCGAAGGTCCCTTTGGAGATCACACCGGCTTCTATACTGCGGTTGAGGATTATCCAGTTTTTCATGTGACCGCCATCACGCATCGACGCGATGCAGTTTATCCGACAACGATCGTGGGCAGGCCTCCGATGGAAGACTATTACATCGGCGACGCCTGTGTGCGCATTTTGCTGCCGGTATTCAAGATGAATTTTCCAGAAATTGTTGACATGACGCTGCCGCCGGAAGGCGTTTTCCATAACCTGGTGTTCGTCAGTATTCGAAAGCAATATCCGTATCAGGCCTTCAAGGTCATGCACGGTCTCTGGGGCATGGGCCAGATGATGTTCAGCAAATATATCGTGGCCGTGGATGAAGATTGCGATGTCCACAACACCAGCGAAGTGCTTTTCCGATTGTGCGCGAACACTGACCCCGCTCGCGACACGACCGTAATCAAAAATCCAAGTGACTCGCTCGATCACGCACCGAGCGATCAAAACATCGGCTCCCACATGGGCCTCGACGCGACGCGCAAATTGCCGGGTGAAAACTATCACCGCCCGTGGCCGGAGCTTTTGAAGATGACCAAGGAGGCTAAAGCGCTCGTCGACGAATTACAGAAGAAGGCGCGTTGATCTCGCGCGTCGCTGTAGCAGTGGTCTGTGACGGCCGATGCCATGAGGAGAAGCAAATCCGGCGCTCACAGAGCGCCGCTACAGCCTCATTTGTTACGGTTTGCGGAAAAGCCGGCCCGTATCGACGTCGCGCGTAAGTCCACCATGCGGAACTCCGCGAAGATCGTAAACGCGGCCTGTGTAAGGGCAATAATAAAAACCGGACGTTCCAGCCCAACGCGCATACGGATAACCGCCCGGAGGCGGCGGACCATAACGTGCAGCTTGATCCTGCTGTATGGCTGCGCCGGTTAACGCACCGGCCGCGGCTCCTGCGGCTGCGCCAATTGACGCGGCGCGAACATTACCGGTCGCCGCGCCGCCTATGATCGCGCCAGTTGCTGCGCCCCATGCTGCGCCCTGGCCGACCGGGGTATCACATGAACTGAGGATCAAAGCGCTTATCGCAACAACCCAAATACCAACGAAAAGATCTTTTGTCATAAGTTTACGCTCGTTGACGGATTGAACTGCGCAATCTCGAGAATGTTGCAGGTCAGGCTTAAAAAGACTTCAATAGCTGCGCCGCGATCCGGCGAGCTTTCTCCAGCCCCGTCAGGCGATACTCCTTTTCGAAAACGCGAAACTTGTCCCGCTCCATTTTGCGAAGGAGGCCGCGATAAATTGAACCCATGATTTCGGCAGGCACCATCGTCCCGCGATCCTCAGATGGAAGCGCCCCAGCTGCGCGCGAGAAAAACTCTGTCGCACGCGCGGCTTCGAATTTCATTAGGCCAACGAATCGTTCGTTATATTGTCGATTCTGCAGCTCAGTCTCGGAGTAGTTGCAACGCACCAGATCCTCCTGCGGCAGATAAATTCGGCCGGCCTGCAAATCTTTGCCGACATCACGAATGATATTCGTCATTTGCAAGGCGAGTCCGAGCTCGAGCGCATATTCTTTGCAGCGCGGGTTGCGATATCCAAAAATCTCGATGCTCACCAGACCTACCGCGCTGGCCACCCGGTAACAATAAACGCGCAGATCCTGGAACGTAGCATACCGAAAGATTGTCAGGTCCATCTCTACGCCGGCGATGATCTCCTCCAGCATCTCAGGTGAAAGCGAGTATTTGTTCATCAGACCTCTCACGTCGCGAGCAAGCGCAGGCTCGTCTTGAGCTCCTGCGCGCAGCATTGCACGCCAAGCCGCCAAGTGCTTTTGCTTCTCGGCGACGCTGAGCTCCGAGGAATCGGCGATGTCGTCAATCACGCGGCAGAACGCGTAGAAGACAGTCATGTCGCGTTTGCGCTCGCGCCCTAATGAAATGAATGCCAGGGCCAGATTCGATTTGCTCTCGCGCGTAATGGTCGCCGCGTTCACGTCCGCTTTCTTGCAGGCTGGTTTCCTAATATTGGATCCATTTCTCCTGGTTTACGCGGTGAGTTTCGCATTGCCGAAATAAACACACCCACGATGCCAAAAGCCAGCCGGTGACGATTCCGCGGAGAAAAGCGAAACTGAATTTCCAGAGGAAAAGTGCGCCCAACCGATCAGCAATTGCGCTGCGTATGACGGCGTCGCAGATCATGATCCCAAAAAAATGCACTCCGCAAATGATCAAAAACCACCCGAGACGGCCTCCATTTTGGCGGACGAACTGGGCGTGGGCGCGCATCGCTTCGAGCAATGTTTCATTATGGAGCGCCAGCGAGATTTGAACCGAACAAAAGGCAATGATCAAACCGCTCATAAGCACCCGCGCAATGGGCAGGTAATCAAGGACGCCGGGAATATTGGTGAAGTAGGCTAAGACGAGCGGTAATCGGACGATCAACGTGCTTACTGCAACGACAATGCCGGCCCATTCCAAAACATAACTGAAGCGCCGCATGGCGAAGCGGAAGAGTTCTCCTTCTTCAAAGCTAACGCCTTTTATCCACGCCAGACAGACTGTGATGAGATACACTTGGATATAAACTCCCAGGAGATATTCGAAAATAAATGCGCTCGCATCCACTGTAGCCGAGATGCGCAGCAGCCCGGGAGCCGGGACCAGACCGCTCCACTCCGGTAATCGCCAGAACACGATCGGCTTCAAAAGCGACGCCAGTGCGCTCAGCAACAGAATCAAATAAATGAGATAACCTCCGAACCGATAGCGCTTCCACAATGCTCGGAGTAACGCGCCGTGTAGCCCGCGCCAGTTTACCAGCATGAACACCGCAGCCACGACCGAGAGCGGGTAGGTCGTAGTGGCGTTATCGAAAATTCCTGCGACCCCTTCCAGCGCAGGCAACGGCGTTTCCCTCCATACCTCTGTAAATCGCGGCCAATACCAATGGGGTAATGAGATGATCTGGCTCGGATCGAGGTCGGCCCAGTTTCGAATTGGCGTGAAGGTAGCAAACTGGAAGACGAAATAGCCGAACCCCAGCAGCGCGAAGGTGATCCAGATGCGTTTGTAGCGTCCGATGCAGCGAAAACCGTCCCCCAGCGCCCGCCGCACCGGATTAAAAAGCATCACAAGCGCGTATCCACCACAGAGCCCCAGCACGGGATAGACACGCGCGAGACTGGACAGCATGCGGCAGAAATTTCGCCTAACGAATCAGCCCCCAGTGCGGATTAAACGGCCAATAAACAAACAATCCGCGCCCAACCAGGTTTGTATCAGGCACAGTTCCCCAATAGCGGCTGTCATAGCTGTTGTAGCTGTTATCGCCCAGGGCAAAGTAGCCGTCCTGCGGCACCGTGAACGAACGATCTGGTTGCGACAGATACTCACGGCCCAGGGCGTATCCTCGATAAGGAGGTGTCGCCGACATTACCCGAGCGAAACCACAGCCCTCCGCTTTCTTGCCATTCACATAGAGAAATGGCGGGTCAATTCGGAGCCGATCACCCGGCACACCGGCCAACCGCTTAATATAAAATGGCGACCCTGCCTCCGGGTCTTCCCGAATCCCCGGAATATGATTGGTCCTAAAGACAAAAACATCGCCGCGATGAGGCTTAGCAAAATTGTAGCTAAATTTATCCACAAAGACCTGGTCACCCGTATCGATTGCGCCTCTGGCAATGATCTCGCCGCGGTGACAAATGCGACCCGGGTAAACGTTGAAATTCGGAGCGATTTCAAAAACTTGATCATCCTCACGCGAGACCACGTTGATGTAATTGCGACCCAGAACAATGAACTCGCCGATCTGTCGCAGAATATTCGGCGGGGGGTCTGTGCTGGGATGACCAATGATGCCGTTTAACGTCGGCTGCATGGAGCCGGTGGGAATTTTGAACGGCTGCAAGAAATAGCAGCGAATGCCCACCGCCACAATAATGGCCACCAAAATCACCTCGCAGTTCTCTCGCCAATGCGACTCCCAGGTCACCGGCGTCACCCTGTGTAACGTCTTATCAAGCGTGTCGGCTGCGCTGTGAATTCTCTCGCGGTCTTTCTGGCGTAACGCGTCGCGGAGGCTCTTCATTCCCGCAACGATTTCTTCCCGATCCGAGCCACTGAGCAGATCGTCCTTGTAGCGCAGGTACTTGCGGGCATGCCGCAGAAGCAACCGGCTATGTTTAACGTGACGGGATGTGAACATGAGTTAAATGGTGAAGCTCAAATGACGAATGACGCATGAATGACGAAATGCGTCCTCCAGCCCATTGTCATTCCGAGCGAAGCACAGTCGAGGAATCTCTCATTGCAAGAGTCATTGCGTCTTTAACACCTCAATAAACGCTTCCTGCGGGATATTGATCTTCCCGATGCTTTTCATTCGTTTTTTTCCTTCCTTTTGTTTCTCCAGCAATTTCCGTTTGCGAGTGATATCGCCGCCGTAGCATTTCGCGGTCACATTTTTCCGTAACGCCGAAACACTCTCGCGCGCAATAATTTTCCCGCCAATGGCCGCCTGAATTGCCACCTGGTACAGCTGCCGCGGGATGACTTCCTTAAGTTTTGCAGCGAGCTGGCGTCCGCGCGCCTCGGCACGATCCTTGTGCACGATTGTCGAGAACGCATCGACCGGCTCACCATTGACGAGCAGATCCAGCTTCACCAATTTCGCCGCCCGGTACCCAGCATGCTCATAATCCATCGAACCGTAGCCGCGCGTAACGCTTTTAATCTTGTCATTGAAATCGACGAGAATTTCGTTCAGCGGCAATTCGCAATGCAACATCACACGGCGCGTATCGAGCGACTCGGTGCGTTCCATCTGCCCGCGTTTCTCCAGAATTAATTGCAGAATGTCGCCGATGTTTTCATTCGGGCAGAGCACGTACGCCTCTACAATCGGCTCCCGAATCTCCTGGATCACGCTCGGATCGGGCAGGTGAGCAGGGTTGTCGATCAACAATTTTTCTCCGCGGGTGGTCAGCACTTCATAAACCACGCTTGGACTGGTTGCGATGATGTCCATGTTATACTCGCGCCGGAGTCGTTCCTGGATGATCTCCATGTGAAGTAGCCCAAGAAATCCGCAACGAAACCCGAAGCCCAGCGCGACGGAGCTCTCCGGTTGATAGACAAAGGCGGCGTCGTTCAAGCGCAGTTTCCCAATTGCAGTCTTCAAATGTTCGAAGTCACCAGTGTTGATCGGATAGATCCCGCTAAAGACCATGGGATGAATTTCCTGAAATCCGGGAAGCGACTCGCGCGCGGGGCGGCGCTGGTCCGTAATGGTGTCGCCGATCTTTATGTCGGCGGTCGTCTTGATGTTTGCGATGAAATAGCCGACGTCACCGGGATTTAACTTTTCCTGCGGAAGCATTTTCGGCGTAAACACGCCTACCTCCTTGATCTCGTACCGCGAGTTGTTGTTCATCAACATGATCGCGTGGTTCGCTTCCATTGTTCCCGAAACGACGCGCACATAGCCGACTACGCCGCGATAAACATCAAACACCGAATCAAACACCAGCGCGCGCAGCGTCTCGTCTGCCGGCGGTTGCGGCGGCGGAACGCGCGTTACGATTGCCTCCAGAATTTCCTCAATGCCGATCCCCATCTTTGCGCTGGCTTTGATCGCTTCCTCCGCAGGAATGGCAAGGATTTCTTCCAACTGGCGCTGCACGGCGGCAACATCAGCGTTTGGGAGATCGATCTTGTTAATTATCGGAACAATCGTCAGCCCTTGTTTGTGAGCGAGATGAACGTTCGCCACGGTTTGCGCTTCTACGCCCTGCGCCGCGTCCACCACTAACAGTGCGCCCTCGCAGGCGGCAAGGCTGCGCGAAACTTCATAAGCAAAATCGACATGCCCCGGCGTGTCGAGCAGGTTCAGCTGAAACGTCTCGCCCCGTTTGCTCGTGTAACGCATCGTCACCGGATGCGCTTTGATTGTGATCCCTCGCTCCCGCTCCAGATCCATCGAATCAAGCAACTGGTCCTGCTTTTCCCGCTCCTGGATCGTGCCCGTCCGCTCAAGCAACCGATCTGACAACGTCGTTTTGCCGTGATCGATGTGCGCGATGATGCAGAAGTTGCGCGTGAACTCAATTGCCATGAGAGCGCCACTATGCGAGCGCGGCTGCGCTCGGTCAATTGTTCCGGCCACGCATTCGTCTCATTTGTCCCATCCGACTCATTCGATTAAGATCGCCAGCATGCCAAAGCTTACTTTTTCAGATACTGCAGATGCAGAAATAGGCCCAGCACCTGTTGATATTGCCAACGGATCGCCGTTTCAGCGTCAAAGACGGGAAGATGACCCAGTTCGGAATGGAATCTTTATTGGCCTCGCAATTGTGCTGCTTGTGTTCCTTGGGAGTATGATCGCGGTGCTAATGATGCACGCACCGCCTTTATAAGCTGTAGCGGCGGTCTATGACCGTCGGCACCTCGCCAAATTCGCAACTTTCGATTTTGAAAATGCGCAGCTCGCAAAATCACGTCATTTTACGACGGCGCTCGCAGAGCGCCGCTACAGAAATGCAATCCGCAATCCGCAATCGGCAATCTGCAATTGCCAGGCGCCTTCTGCTTTTTGATATCGATGGCACGTTGATCCATTCCGGGGGCGCGGGAGTTCAAGCGCTCAAATCCGCCTTCAAAGAGCGCTTCGGTATCGCGGATGATCTGCACGACATTGAAATCGCCGGCATGACCGATTCAGGCATCATCGTCAGCATCCTGAACAAGCATAAAATTCCCGCAACCAATGAAAACGTGAGCGCGTTTCTGGACAGTTATGTGCATTTTTTATCGCTGGAATTGCCGCGCCGTAAAGGCAAACTCCTCCCCGGCGTGCTCAAGCTGCTCGAAAAGCTCAAGTCGCGGTCACATCTGGTGCTCGCCCTTCTCACTGGAAATGTCTCCCGCGGAGCGCGATTAAAGCTCGAGCACTACGGCGTCTGGCACTTTTTCGAATTTGGCGCTTTTGCCGATGATCATCGGGATCGCAACCAGCTCGGGCGTTTCGCTCGCGCGCGCGCAAAAGAGAAGCATGGGCGCGAGTTCGCTGCATCGGAGATCGACGTCATTGGCGATACGCCGCGCGATATTGCCTGTGGCAAAGCGCTAGGGGCGCGAACTATTGCGGTGGCAACCGGCAGATGGAGCCGTGATGAACTTGCGAAATATCAGCCGGATTTTTTGATTGATGATCTCTCAGATGTGGAAACCATTATCGATACGCTCGGATGGTGATCCATTGACGATTGGAAGGTGAAATGAAAAAAAACGCTTCCCCAGCTAACCCGCCGCGGCGAAGAGACCGTTCTGAGGTGTTGCCGCTCAAGGGCGAAATCGATCTGCACGTCTCCCCTTCAGTTACGGCGTCACTCAATGCCCTGATCGAGAAAAAGCCGCAACGTTTGGTGGTGGATCTTTCGGACGTGACTTACATCGATAGCGCCGGTTTGGCCGCATTGATTGAAGCCATGCAAAAGGTGGAAGCGTACGGCGCCAAGTTCTTGCTGGCTGGATTGCAGGAAACTGTGCGTTCCATTTTCGAAATCTCACGCCTCGATCAGGTATTTCAGATCTTCCCAGACGTGGACGCTGCGCTTAGGAACTGATCTGATGCAGCAACTCCCCTGAGGTATCGGTCGCTAGCGCCGCTTCGTTTACGCGTTCGCGATCGCGAGGAGGCGCGCGCTACCTAGAGGCAACATGCGTCAAAATCTCCAGCGTTTGCTCGACGTTCCTTGAAATATCGAACTGCGACGCACGCTCAATGTTCGCCGAGCGCGCCGCAGCGCGGCGCGACGGATCGGACCAGAACCGAATAGCGTCACGCAAACCAACCAGATTACCAGCGTGATTGACAATTGATCCATGGACAGCGTCTTCGATAATTTCGCTGAAGCCGTTGGAACCTGTTGTGACTACCGGTAATCCACAGGCGAGCGCTTCAAGACAGGCATTGGAAAATGGATCGTAAATCGTAGGCAAGATGAAGATGTCCGTAGCTGCGTAAACATGCGAAATGTCTGCAACTTCGCCGAGAAACTGCACCGGCTCCTCGCGCCAAAAGCGCAGGCGTTTCGTTTTGTAGAGCATCTTATTTCCCCGGCCAGCGACGAGGAGCCGCATTTTTCTGTTCTTGCAGAGCGCCATCGCCTGGATTGCAAAAAGCAAACCTTTGCGCTCCCAGCCCGAGCCTGCAAATAGCAGCACAATTTGATCCGGTTTCAGTTTCAAATCCTTGCGCGATTTTTCGCGAAGCTCGGAATCAAACCGGAATTTGTCGAGCGGAACGCCATTGTGAACGATGTCGATCCTGTCTGCCGGATAGCCATAAAGATCGACGATCTCATTCTTGACCATCTGTGAAGCAACGATCGCCCGCCCGGCTTTGCGGCTAGCAAGAAGCGATTCCTCCAAATGCAATAGATCGCGATGCTTGCGGTTGAGAGCCCGAGCAAACTGCTTCAGAGGAAGCTCGAATTTTCTTCTGCGCGCGAGCCAGGCACGATGGACTCCGTCGCCTGCGCGATAAACGTCGCAGCTCCAGACGCGCTCAAGGCTCAACAAGCCATCGCAGTCGAGCCGGGGCCGGATTTGTTCCAGCTCATCGGCAAACCCAATGACGGATTCTGCGCGTAGGCGCGTGATCGGTCCAAGCGGCCATTGATCCTCCGGCCATTCATTCGTGGCGATAAGTTGCACCTCGTGCCCGGCCTCGATGACTCCGCGCGCGAGGCGTTTTAAGTACGCTTCTGCGCCACCGGTCGGAGAATAACCGCGTCGGACCAATGCGAGTCTGAGTCCTTCTTTCATGTTGGGTGGAACGGGGAATGTCCTTCCGTTTGAGACTCAGAACGCCACTTTACATGCTCCACGTTCGCCAGAATACTTCTAACCCGATGCCGGGTGAAATCTTAAACGCTCCTGCACCACCACTTTCCGCCGTCTATGCGGCGCGTACTTTACCAAGAAGCCTGCTCTATTCGATTTTCGCCCGCATCGGGGGTTCCGGCCTGGATACGGATGCTTTTGAAACCTTGCGCGCCTCGTATCGCGGGGGATTCCTGGGTAAAGCAATCGCTTATGGCAACCGGCAGAATGAAATTCCCGGCTCGCTCATCCATTCTCTGCGCTGGCATCCGGTACGGCTCATTTCCTTTCTTGATCGACCCTATTATTACGGCGCGAAAAAAAAGTATCTCGACTGGATCACGTCACGGCATCTGGCAACCGGGCGCTACGACATGTTTCATAGCTGGTCGGGCGACTGTTTGCGCTCGCTGCAAATTGCAAAACAACGCCGCATTCCTTCGATCGTTGAGGTCCCAACCTGGCATCGCGATGGCGGCAAACAGAAATTCGAGCAGGCGAAAATTGCCGCGCCGCCAGGCAAGATTTCGGGTCTTCGAAGGTGGAAAGCCAGACTGTTGCTCCACCGGAGGCGTTTTGTTGAAGAGTACAAACGCGCTGATCTTCTGCTCGTCCTGTCAGAGACGGCCGCCGAAACCTTTCGTATCCGCGGTTTCCCGGAGGAAAAACTCTTCTATTTGCCCCGCGGGGTGGATGTGGAGCGCTTCAAGCCGGGCCCTCAGCCGGCAAAATTTCGCGCTGTTTTTGCAGGCGCATTGATCAAGCGAAAAGGTATTCAACATGTGCTCGAAGCATGGCACCGCCTCAAACTACCCGATGCCGAGCTATGGTTGATTGGTTTCGTGCACGATGAAGCGAAGCCATATCTCAAGGAATTTTGGCGCGATAACATTCGCGTCGTCGGATTCGTCCGCGATCCGGAGAGTTATCTCAACCAAGCCACGGTGCATGTTTTTCCGTCGCAATGGGAGGGGAGCGCCAAAGTCACATATGAAGCAGCTGCGTGCGCGTTGCCTCAAATCACTACGCGCGAGGCAGGCGACGTGGTCCGCGACGGCATCGAGGGAATTATCGTGAAACCCGGAGATGTCGGCGCCATCGCAACGGCGCTCGAGCATTTGTATCGACATCCTGAGATCGTTCAGCAAATGGGCAGCGCGGCAAGACGTCGCATGGTTGAAAATTTCACCTGGGACCATTTTCGAACACGATTGCTGGACGCATATGCAACCGCCATGCAAATGGCGCGATGACGATCCTGTAGCGGCGGTCTGTGACCGCCGATTCTTTATTTCGGCGTTCACGGAGCGCCGCTACAGTCAGAAGCCGTGAAGATTCTTCTCCTGCAACTCAAGCGAATCGGCGATTTGATTTTGACGACGCCGGCCGTCGCAGCCTTGCATGACAATTTTCCAGATGCACAACTCACACTCATCGTTTCCAGTGACTGTGCCGATCTACTGCCAGCCATTGCAAATGTCGATCGCACTTTGATGGCGCGGCGCAATCTCCGTGACCTCGCTCTGTTTTTTTCCGTTGCAGCCAGCAGATTTGACTGCTGCATCGATTTCACACGGAACGATCGCTCGGCCTTTCTGGCGCTTTTATCCGGCGCGCGAAGACGCGTGGTGTCCTATCGGGTGCGCGAACAGTCGAAGATGCGCGCACCTGCTTACACCGATTTTATTCCCGTCCGAATGCGGGACGTGCACACAATCGACTACAATCTGGCTTTACTTGAGCCACTTGGGATCCGAGCGGCTGCCTCCGCCCCATATCTGCATCTGCCACAGGAGGCCTACGAAAACGCCGACGCGCTTCGGCGCAGTTGGAAAATCACCAAGCCTTACGTGATTTTGCATCCCGGATCGGCCCGCCGGGAAAAACTCTGGGAGCCCCGGTGGTGGACGGAGGTGATTCACCGCTTCGGCCAAGACAACGGTCTCGATCTTGTTCTGACCAGTGGGTCATCGCCCGACGAGCAAACGCATATCGCGGCGATTAAGAACAAGGTGCAGCAACAAATCATCGATCTTTCTGGAAAGACAGACTTGCTAACGCTGGCGGCGTTGATTGCCCAGGCTCGGCTTCTTGTGACGGTCGATTCCGCTCCCGTGCATCTGGCGGCTGCCACAAGTACGCCGCAAGTAATCCTGTTCGGGCCGACCAACCCATTTCATTGGCGGCCCAGGGAAAGCCCGGCCCTCATTTTACAGGGAAATTCAGTTGCGCCGGTGACCGAGTTTGTGCCGCTCCAGCCGCGCTTTGCAATGAGTCAAATCTCGACGGAAGCCGTGATTAGTGCTATGGATTCGCTGCTGTCGCTTCGTGCGGCGGCGCAAACTTCATGAGCGGCGTAAAAGCGGCTAAGGAAAAGCAGTCATTTGGGGAAACGTTACGCGCAGCTTCCGCTTCGTATCGGCGGCTCTACAGTTACGTCAAGCCCTATAAGATGCGTTTCACCCTGGGACTGGCGTTGGGGATAGCCTATGGCGCGGTCAATTCACTCTTCCCGCTAACGATTGCCCGCGTCACCAGCACCATTTTCCACGGTGCCGCTCCCAATCCGATGGCCCTACGTTCAAATCTGGGAGCCCTGGATACAGGCCCAAAGATCAATTCGATTGTTCTGATCTGTCTCGCCATCCCGGCGATCATGACCGCGCGCAGCCTCTGCTCGTACGGAAGCACCTATTGCATGCAGTGGGTGAGCAACAAGGTCGTCACCGATATCCGCGCCCAGCTTTTCAAATGATACCCGGGTCATGCAGATGGCTTTGACTAGCGTCGGTAGCGACGTTTTTAAACAACCGATCACCATTGTTGGCGCGATCAGTGTGCTCCTCCTGATGGATTGGAAATTTACCGCAGTCACGATGATTCTTTTTCCAACCTGTTTGCTGCCGCTTCGTATTTATGGGCGTCGCGCCCGCAAGGCAGTGCAAAATGAACAAGCAGGCATGGGCGAAATGGTCGTGACGATGCAGGAAACATTCGCTGGCATTCGCGTGATCAAGTCGTTTGCGCGTGAAGCGCACCAGGAAAAGGAATTCAAGCGCAGCAATCAACTACAGTTTTCGCAGATGATGCGCATGATCCGGTCGATGGAAGCAGTCGGCCCGCTGGTTGAAACCATCGCCGCAGTCGGTGTGGGAATGGCGTTGCTTTACGTTTACGCCGCGAACCTGAGCGTCGGCCGATTTTTCGGATTGATCTCAGGAATTTTCATTCTCTACGACCCGATCAAGACGCTTAGCAGGATTCACATCCTGATGGAGCGATCAATCGCGGCTACTGGTGCGATTTTCTCGATTCTGGACTCAGAGTCCACGGTGCAGGACACGCCGAACGCCGCGGTCCTCAAGTCTTCCCAAGGCCGAATTGATTTTGAAAATGTCACGTTCCGCTATGCAAACACCGCTGCAGATGCTATCAGCAATCTGACCTTGCGTTTCGAACCGGGGAAAACTCATGCCCTAGTCGGCGCCAGCGGTGCGGGCAAAAGCACGATTCTCTCACTGATCCTGCGCCTATACGATCCGACCACTGGCGCTGTGAAAATCGATTGCGAAGATCTGCGCTCGGTGACACAAAAGTCCTTGCGCGGACAGATTGGGCTCGTCACGCAGGAGACGTTTTTGTTTCACGATACCATCTTCAATAACATCCTGTTCGGCCGGCTGGACGCTACACCAGAGGAAATTTACGAAGCCGCACGCGCTGCCTATGCCCACGACTTCATTACGGCCCAGCCAAAAGGTTATCAAACAGTCATTGGCGACAAAGGATGTCTTCTCTCCGGCGGACAGCAGCAACGCCTCGCCATCGCGCGCGCTATTCTGAAAAACGCGCCGATTCTTTTGCTGGATGAAGCCACTTCATCGCTCGATTCCGAATCGGAACAGCAAATTCAACAGGCTCTGGCTGAACTGGCCGCTGGACGCACGGTAATCGCGATCGCCCACCGTCTCTCCACCATTCTATCCGCCAATCAAATTATTGTGATGGATTGCGGCCGAGTTAAGGAGATCGGGACGCATGCCGAGCTGCTCGAAAAATCTGGCTACTATCGCCGGTTATACGATCACCAATTCAATCGTATTCAGAAGGAACCCGAAGCCGAAGCAGGCATTCTTGTTGAAGAGCTCGTGTAGCGATTTGGAAAGGAATGGCCATAGCCTCTCGCGATGCCATTTAATATCGACCTCCACACGCATTCTTTTTTTTCCGGAGACGGTATTTCTAGTCCGGAAGACTTGATTGCAGCCGCGCGCGCCAAAGGTTTGAACGGCATCGCCATCACCGATCATAACACGTGCGACGCGGTTAATTACCTGCTCGAGAAAGGCCTGATGCGGCTGGACGGGTTGCCGGTCAACGATTTTCTCGTTCTTCCGGGAGTCGAGGTCACGACCGCCGATGGTCATCTTCTCTGTATCGGTGCGGAGCTGCCCTACCTGAAAGGAAAACCAGCGCGCGAAGTCTGCGACATCATTCATGAACGCGGCGGCCTCGCCATTCCTCCGCATCCATATGATTTGTTCCGCGCCGGCATCCGTTTTTCCACTCTGGAAACGCTGCCGGTGGATGCGATCGAGGTTTTCAACGCTGCGACCACACTCCGCCGCTACAACCGTTACGCTTTCAAGTACGCGCAGATTCGCGGTTTGCCCATGACTGCTGCCAGCGACGCGCATCATGCCGCCGCCGTTGGGACGGCTTACACAATCGTGAACACCGATGATTTTTCGGTGAAAGGAATTCTCGCGCAGATCCTAAAGAGCAACGAGCTGAATCAAAAATACCAGACCCCGCGGGATAGCCTCCGCAAAACCTGGAACAACTGGTTGCGATTGCGGCGCCGAAAAAAAAATCCCGACCTAGCTGCGAAAGACCGTGGCCACAACGGCCGCTGACCACTGATGCAGACCACTAACCACCCTGTCCGCCGTAGCCTTGGCGAAGGCGGATGACTTCTAGTGCGAATGCCCGCTTACGTCATCGTTGAAATCGACATTGTCGATCCAGCCGGCTACGAAGAATACAAAAAGCTCGCCAGCGCGACCGTGGAGAAGTACGGCGGCAAATACGTGGTTCGCGGCGGCAGAACCGAAGTACTCGAAGGCCATTGGAAACCGAAGCGCATCGTGGTGCTTCAATTCGAATCAGCGCAGCGTGCCAAAGACTGGCTGAATTGCGAAGAATATCGCGAACCGCGCAAAATGCGGCACCGCACGGCGAGGACAAACATGATCCTGGTCGAGGGGATGTAAGTGTCGGCTGCACGCGCTGTAGCCACGGCCCTGTGGGCCGTCGCGCTGTGTGAAAAGTAGCACCGAGATGGACCGGCCACAGGCCGGTGGCTACAACTTTACGAAATCGCGCTGGCCGGTACCAGGCCGCTTTTTCATTTCACGCTCCTTCAGCAGGATCGTGCGCTCATACCAAGCGAGCAGCCGGCAGAACACCCATCCACGGTAGCCGTCACGAAAACCCTGCTTCCAGACGTAATGATAAAGGAATCGCAAGCTCGGACGGAACGGAGCTCTCGCCGTGAGTTTCTTTAGCCAGCGCTTGCGCTCTACCGCCGTTCCCAAAGGTGATGCTCGCAATGTCTTTTCACCTGCTCGCTCATGCAGCTTTCCGGACGCCGCCGCTTCCCAGGTCGAATAGCGGTTATGTTTCTCGACGAAGGTGGCAATATCTGGAAAAGCGTAATGCTCCATCGGAGCGGTCAAATATTCCGCCCCCCCATTTAGCAATACGTGCTCATGCACCTCGTTATCTCCAGAGACAAGGTTGTCGTCGATTTCGATCTGTTCATATCGACCCAGCCGATGCCGGAACAGGCGCAGATTCCAACTCGGAAAATAACCGCAATGGTTTATCCAGCCGCTCAAAAACCAGAACCGACGGTTCAGATAAAATCCGTCCACGTCAGTGCGGCGAATCGCCTCTTTGACTTCGCGTTCTAACTCGGGTGTGACGCGTTCGTCGGCATCCACGATGAGCACCCATTCATTTTGCCAGGGAATATTTTCCAAAGCCCAGTTCTTCTTTCGTGGGAAATTTCCATTCCAAACGAACTGCACGACGCGGGCTCCGGTCGCCTCGGCAATCGCTTGCGTTCCATCTGTGCTCGCCGAATCAACTACCACGATTTCTTCTGCGAACGAAACGCTGGCAAGGCAGTCCCGCAGGTTCGCCGCTTCATTCTTGACCGGGACAAGCACCGACAAGGGCACCCGCGCGTCGGCTTGCTCGCTCATTGAATAATCTCGCGTTTTTTCGCTTCGCGCGCTGGGTTTCCAATCACAATGCTCCAAGGTTTCACGTCCCTCATCGCTACCGCCCTTGCACCAACAATCGCTCCTTCACCGATTGTAACGCCCGGCCCCACGAACGCATCCGCACAAATCCAAGCGTCGGAGCCGATCGTAATCGGCGGACGCTGCAACGGAAAATCCGCTTTGGTGTGATCGTGAGTTCCTGCGCAGACATGCGCGCGGTGTGAAATCGTTACACGCGCCCCCAGCGTCACGCGGCCGAGATTGTAAATAAACGCATGCTCCCCGATGGCGCTTTCATCTCCCGCGTCGAGATTCCATGGGAAATAAATCGTCGCCGAAGGATACACATGAAGGTTGCGACCAATTTTTGCTCCGAAACAGCGGAGCACAAATCGCCTCCAGCCGAAACACGGCCTGGGACTGAACCGAAAAAGTGGCTGGGCGCAAGCCCACAACACGCGGCGGATAATCTCGCCCGATGAGTACTTCCTGGCCCGACGATTTTGTTCAATGTCCAGCATGCTTCCTCTTCAAACTCCTATTTCCGACTCCTGCCTCTCATATCTGATCGCATCCGGCGTTGGCCCCCCGCCGAGCACCCATTCATAAACCGAGCGCATCTGTTCGCCAATTCGAGGCCATGAAAATCTTGTCGCCACCAGAGTGCGTCCACGAATACCCATTGCTCTGCGATCGTCATCACTCATTTCTATGAGTTGTTTTAAGCCAGTGGCAATTTCCTCGGGGCTCGTTCCAATTTGTAACGCTGCTCCGGCAGTGAAGCCTTCGAGCAGATTACACTCGGATGTCATCAACACCGGCTTCGCGTACGCCCATGCTTCCAGCACCGTCATCGGAAGACCTTCACTCAATGATGGCAGGATGAATCCGTCGCAAGCGCGATAACAGTCGCTTTTGTCCGTGCCGAATCGGGACCCAAGAAAAGCCACAGAAGGCGAACCTGATGACTGAGCGTTGACCTCCCTGTCCGCCGTAGCCTTGGCGAAGGCGGATGACCTCTGACTGCTGACGTCTAAAACTGAAAGCCCGAGATTATCTGCCAGATGCTTGAGCTTCTCTTCATATCCGCCCTGGGACCAACCGGCGATAGCTAGGACCCACGGAGCGTTGGTCGAAGGATGCGAGTTGAGTGTTTGTTTCCAGACGCGAATAAGATTCCCCAAATTTTTCTTTGGATGCAGTCTGCCCAGATAAAGCAAAATTTTTCGGCCTTGGGCAAATGTTCGAAATACTGGACTCTCAGTTTTCAACGCTGAACTCTCAACCAGCTCAGGCAAATCAATTCCATTGGGAATTACGCAAATCGGGTTGCGCATTCCGTAGGAACGGATCGACCGCGCTTCTGCTTCGCACAGTGCACGCAGGCATGGCGCGCCGCGCAAATGTCGATCCTCATAAAGCAGCGCGGCGATTCGTTTTTTCCACATCGCATTTCGCAGCGCCCATGAGTCCAGCATACCCTCCGGGTGCACGATGTAAGGCCGGCCCGTCCGCCGATGCCATTGTCGCGAGGCAACGGAGCAGTATTTCCACAAACCGTGTGTGGACAAAATATCGAGATCAGCGGCAAGCAGCGCCGGCACCAATTTATTGGAGTAGCCCCATGGGCGTAACTGCGGTCGATACGTGCAAACAGAAAGAGGCCGCCACTTTAGCAAATCGAATGTGCTATTTGGATCGCTGATCCCAAACACGCTCGCGGTCGTATTTGTGGACGTCACTGCTTTGGCAAGTCCGCGCACGCTCTGAAACAAGCCGCCTGCTTCGCGCGAAACGCTGCTGACCAGAAAACCGACTTTCATGTGCTTAGAAGTGGCAGAGGCTGCCAGCGCTCAGTCACATCGTTCATTGATCTGTGCGTGGACGCACGCTTTCCTAGAGGGGCAATTTTATCAATGTGCGGCCGAGCAGCGAGACTTTTCGTGGATGGGTGAGCGCCAGTTTCGCGGCTTGCTCCAAACCTTCGCCGAAATGCTCCGGCGCAAAATTCTCTGCGACTCTATAGCTCGCATCTCCGAGGTTCCTTCGTTCGTAGTCCGACAACGAAGCTATCTGTAACAGGCGCGACGGCAATTCGCGCTCATCGATTGGATCAAAAGTAAACCCGTTGCCTCGCACAAGTTCCGGCACACAGCCGCATCGCTCCGACACAATCACCGGCAGTCCAGACGCGACGGCTTCATTCACAACCAGACCCCATTGCTCAGTCGTGCTGGCATGCACGAACGCCTTCGCTAAGGCATAGTAAACCGGCAACTCGTCGTACTGTTTGAAGCCGGGAAGATGCACGTTGGCGTGCAACCGGGGATCAGAAATCAGACGACAGAGATCAGCCTTGAGCGGCCCGTCACCGAGGATCACGAGATCCCACGGCGCGTTCTCCTTGCCGACGTCCGAACTCTGACGTCCGACCTCAGACCTCTGTCGATATTCCGCGTAAGCCCTGATGAGCCCGGGCAGATTCTTCTTCTCGATGAACCGCGCCGAAGCAACAAAGTAATTCTCCGGCAAGCCATACTGTTTTCTGACCTCTGACTTCCGACCTCTGGCCTCTTCCGCCCTTCGGCGGAAATAGGCGTTATCGACTACATCGTATCCGGTAAAGATGCGGTCACGAAGCATCCCAAGCTCAACCAGATATTCAACGTGACGCTGACCGCCTACCAGCGCAGCTGAGTAAAGACCGACGACCCGTCGCTTGATCATTTCCTTCCACCAGGTGCGAGGTTCGTCCTGGCGCGCGCTCTCTGACATTAGGACCATGGGTATTCCCTGGCGCACACAACAATTCGCGGCAGCCAATGATCCGAAATCGTTCCAGCCGTTGACCGCCACTACATCGGGGTTCGCCTGCTCCAACGCAGACCAAAACGCTCGCCGAAGTTGGGCCTTCGCCAGGTATTGGTCTGTTGCTTCAGAAAAGAGAGAAACTTTTTGATAATGCGCAGGCGCCTCCGCTGCGCCCCATGGCTCATCTCCTTTGGCTGACCATTCAATACCAGTTACCGACAATCTATCGGCCGCCGCATTCAGCCGCGCATGGTGATAAGGACCAATGTGATGAAAAACAACAGCGATAGCAGGCTTATTCATCTTCGTGATCAGACAGGGACTTCCAGCGTTCCCACAGAACTAATCGAATGTTTTTCAGTGACCATGCCAATAAAGCATTGCCAAATAAAGCCCGCTATGGCAGGAAAAGAGTGGTCAGCCGGAGAGCGCGGTGGTCGCGAAACGAAATGTTTTGAAGAGCCAGTTACCGCTCATCATTGTCGCGGCAACAGCGGTTTTGCTTGCCATCATTTATTTTTTTCATCCCCGCTCGAAATGCGAGAGCATCTTTGAACAAACCGCTGATCGACTGGGCGGAAATCTGGAGTTTATCAACATCAAAGGCGGACTCGTGCTCGGTCGTGAGAAAGTGCAGGAGCTGACCGAAGGCTCTCAAAAAGTCGCGCTCCACTTAAAGACCTGTTGCATCGCGCAGCAGGCCGGCAGCATCAACGCAGACCAGTTCCAGTTTTGCATCAGCGGAGCCAAGGATTATGAAACGAAAATCATACAGGTCGCGACGAATATTAAAGAGGCCAAAGCAGCAGAAGAACAGCAGAAGCCTGATCTCGCGAGGCAGAAAACGGAGCAAGCCAGGGCAGCGGCAAACGAAGCCATCAACACCGAAAAGACCTTGGCCAAGACAACTGAGTCTTTGGCTGCGACTGCAACCCCCAAATCCACGTTGCAGCAGCCGTCAACAGCTATGTCGGCAGTCGAATTTGAGAAAAGCTCTATGCCTGCAATCGTCGTCGAAAAGTTTGATGGTCCGCCTGATGCCTTGGATGAGTTCCACGTTGTAAAAGCCGGAACTAATTTGAGGGGCATGTATCAGGTAAAGTATCAACCAAAGCCCGGTAGCACGGTTGTTGTCGAACCGGGCACCTATGACGTCGTCGCGAGAACCAAGGGCGGCGGAACCTACCTCTTGGCCGGAAATGTTGAAGTGAAGGATGGAACGATGGCCAGGATCAATCCCAATACGATCCTGGGTAGCATTATCGTCGATCCGCTTACTCGGAAGGAATTTCCCGAAATCAAGGAAGTCGTTGTCTTCGATGCGGGCACGACCGGACGCGCCCATGTTGCGGGCACGCCCCGGCTGATTCGTCAACGGACAGATAAGCCAGCAGCCATGTTGCCGATCCCTGCCGGCACTTACGACGTGGAATGTAAGACTGCGGACGGCACTGAATTTACTCTCGTGAAGAACGTTTCAGTGAAGGCGCGCGAATCCAAGCGGATCACGACCGACAACGAAATAGCCGGGTTCGTCGTTAACGATCCAAAGGTAAGTGGACTGGAAATGGAAGCGATCTACGCGCTTCGGGCTGGAACAAACGAGATCGCTGCGCAGGGCAAGCGTTTTGGCGATCCGATCCTGGTTTACGCCGGCGAAGCTTATGACATCGCTCTTAAACAGTCAGGCGGGGTCGCGCGAATAAAAAATAACGTGACACCGAAACGCGGCGCGCTTACCGAAGTTCCCTGAGAATCTGTGAGGCCTCCTGCAACGCCGCGGGCAACTGCGTCGTGTGGGTGAGATTTCAGTAGGAAATACGGAAGTCCTCTGGAAGCGCACCGCCGCCGGCTGTCGCGCCGGTTGAATCGTGTGCCGCACCACTCGCAGCGGCTTTGGCTGGCGGCGAGGGAATGGGCTGTTGACCTTTTGCTTTGAGCGACTCGTTTAACGCGGGCAGGTCTTTCGCGAGCAATTGGTCGAATTGTTTTGTCGCGTCGGCGAGCTCTCGCTTGAGCGTGTCGATGTAAGCGATCTGGTAACCGCCCGGTTTTCCTTCGTAACTGAGGATCGCGCCGTAAAGCTGGTCGGTGTGCTCACGCAACCGTTCTTCGCCGGTGATCGCGCCGCCTTCAGTGGTAGCGACGATTTTCTTGCGCACGCCATCAACTTTTCCATCGAAATCGCTGACGTTTTCACGAATCGGATCGCCTTCCGGCAATGCTGCGGTACTCTGGGCCAGCGCCTTTCGCAACGCGACAATCCGTTCCAACAGCGCGCTTTCGTCTCCGAATAGCGCGTGGACCTTCATCGCTGCATCAAACTGCGCTTTGCGGTCTGCTTCGCTAAACTTCGCTCGGCGATCCAGACCCACCGTCAATTTTGTTTCCGAAACTTTCCCGCCCTTTGTCAGGCGCACAGTGTAAACGCCGGGCACGAGACGCGGCCCGCGCGTTCCTGCGGACGCAATCTGCGCAGCAGGCGGCACGCGCGGCGGTTTCGCGCGCATCGCCCAGGTCACCCGGTTCAGGCCAGGGCGTCTGCTGGCCGGCAATTCGTCAATGACGCGGCCGGAGGCGTCCAGCACTTCCAGCTTCAATCTCCCAAAAAGATGGCGCTCGCGCTGATAGTAATTGATCACAGCTGCGTCCGGAGGGTTATCGCCGACAAACACCGCATCGCCATTGGCCCAGCCGCCGCTGCCTTCAATTCGCTGCTGCACCGGACGCGCTGACACGAAAACTGCATCCTGAGCCAGAAGATCTGGCGTCAAAGCGCGCAGCGGTGTGATGTCGTCCACGATCCAGATGCCGCGACCGTGCGTCGCCAGAACCAGATCATTGTCGCGCGGATGAATTGCCAGATCGCGAACGGCAACGGCAGGAAAATGGTTGCCTTTGAATTGCGCCCAGTTTTTGCCGCCGTCGATCGAGACCCAAACCCCAAACTCCGTGCCAAGAAACAGTAGGTCAGGTTTCACCAGGTCTTCCTTAATCACATGCGCGTAGCCGCGGACGCCTTTCACGTCCTGCGGAGTGACGAGCGGCGTCCAGGTTTTGCCGTAATCCGTCGTCTTGAAAGCGTACGGCGCCATGTCGCCGAACGTATGCCGATCAAACACGGCGTAGGCCGTGCCAGCATCAAAGTTGCCGGCCTGCACCCAGCTTACCCATGAATTCTTCGGCAAACCGGAAACGTTGCCGACGACATTTGTCCATGTCTTGCCACCGTCGCGCGTTAGCTGAAGATTGCCGTCATCGGTGCCGACCCATATCAGCCCTTTCTGTTTGGGCGATTCGCTGATGGAATAAATCGTGGTGTGCATTTCCGCCGACGAATTGTCCACGGTCACGCCGCCGGATTGCTCTTGCTTTTGCTTTTGGGGATCGTTCATGGTCAGGTCGGGCGAGATGCGCTCCCACGTCTGGCCGTGATCGCGAGAACGGAACAAGAATTGTGCGCCGACGTAGATGGTCCCCTTTTCATTCGGCGACAGCGCGATTGGCGTGTTCCAGTTGAACCGGAGTTTTTCGTTGTAGTTTGGTCGTGGCTTAATGTTGCGCGTCTGATGTGTCTTTCGATTTACCCGACCGATCTCGCCGCCTTGGTATTCGGCATAAATGTAATCCGGATCCGCAGGGTCGGGAAACATCCAGAAACCATCGCCGTTGTACATGTTTTCCCACTGCGCGTTGGTGATGCCGCCAGGATACTGTGATTCGCCCACCCACGAACTGTTGTCCTGCAAACCGCCGTAAACCCGGTAGGGATCGTTATCGTCCATGCTGACGTGATAAAACTGCGATACCGGCAGATTATTTCCTTTCCACCATTTACTGCCGCCGTTGTACGAGTACCACATTCCGCCGTCGTCGCCCACGAATACCACTTGGGTATTGGTTGGATCGATCCACACATCATGCGCATCACCGTGCGCTCCTTGAAAACCGCCCACCACCGCAAAGCTCTTCCCTCCATCCTCACTGACAATCAGTGAGCCATCGGGCTTGAACAGGCGGTCTGGATTTTTTGGATCGACAATCAAATTCGCGAAGTAAAACGGCCGCCATACCATCCATTGGCTTTTGTCGCGCTTGTCCCACGTTGCCCCGCCATCATCGGAAACGAACAGCGCGCTGTTCGGCGATTCGACAAACGCGTAAACGCGTTTCGCATTCGACGGCGCAACGGCCGCTGCGATGCGGCCGTATGGTTTCTTCGGAAAACCTTTGTTGGCCTCAGGCGTGATCTCCGCCCACGTCTCGCCGCCGTCTGTGGATCGAAACAGACCACTGCCCGAAGGCGCCGTGGGGCTTTCGCCGCCGGAGCGATACTCCCAGCCTTTACGCCGGAAATCCCACATGGCTGCCAACATCACGTCCGGATTCGTCGGATCGATTTCAATCGAAGTGCAGCCGGTGGAAAGATTGGAGCCCTTCAGGATTTGCTTCCACGTTTTGCCGCCATCAGTCGTCCGGTAAAGACCGCGATCCGGCGAATCGCTCCAAAGCGCGCCCGGGACGGCCACGAAAACCGTGTCGCTGTTCTTTGGGCTCACCACAATCCTTGCAATGCGCTCGGAGTTTTCCAAACCCGCGTGCGTCCAGGTTTCGCCCCCATCGGTTGACTTATGAATTCCGTCGCCAATGGAAACGCTGTTGCGCGTCCACGATTCACCAGTCCCAACCCAAACATTTTTCGAATTTTTCGGATCGAGCGCGATAGCGCCGATGGATTGCACAGGCTGCTCGTCAAAGACAGGTCGAAACCGGGTGCCGCTGTCGTCGGATTTCCAGACGCCGCCGCTGGCCGCGCCGACAAAGAGCGTGATTTTACCAGAGGGTTCTCGGGTTGCGGCGATGGCCGAGATGCGACCGCTCATGGCTGCAGAACCAATGTTCCGCGCGCCGAGACCGGAGATGGTCGCCGAACTATAGGGAGCGTTTTGGGAGTAGGACGGAACGCTGCACAGAACCAGCGCAGCGGATAAAGAAAACTTCAAAGAGCGCATAAGTAAGCGGGTTAGGATTTATCTGGAAGCGGTTGGAAAATGAAAGGTCGAATCGTCAACCGGTACGTTGGCTTCGACCTTATCGATGATGATCTTTCTCTTGTCAGGATCTCCTTTGCGACCGGACTCAATTGAGGTCGGAACGAATACGCCGGCTGCTTTCTCGTAATCTCCGAGGTCAGTCTCAACTTCCTCGTACGCCCCGTGTCTCGTTCGCTGAGTCAGGATGCGGAATTCGAGGAAGTGATCGGGATCGAGATAGACAAAGCTCACGTCTCCGTTTTTGCGCACCACTTTTAGTTTGTGCGCCAGCGTTCCATCCACCTCTTCAGTCCCGAGATATTCAACAGTGCTTCCCTTTGCCTTCCAATCCACGAGCGGCCCGTCAATCTCCGCCTGCTCCTGTAGAGATTTCAGATCGTCAGCCGACATTCTTTCGGGATCTCTGCGTCCAAAAAAGGGTGACACTCTCCAGCCTTCTTTTCCGTCGTACGCCTCGATTTGGGTCATGCCTTGGATTGTTCCTTCGGTTCGCACTTCGCTCGGTCGCTTTTTCGTTTGCAGATAAGCGAGCTGGATCTGGCCCTGTTGTATCAGCATTTTGCCACTAAGACGCAGGGATTGTAGCGCGTTTAGCGCATCGGCCCCGCCCTTGGCTTCGATATTCTTGGAAACCAACTGATCGACAGTCGCCTGACTTTCATTTTGAGCGAATCCTACCGGCACCGTGAAAGCAGCAGAGATAAAACAAATTATAAGACGTCGATTCATATGAAGTTTGCGAGATGGATTTAGATAAGTGGTAGCACCGATATGCAAAGCCGGGGCCTATGCAAGCGGTCACTTCTTGGAATTATTTGCTTCCTTAACCTAATGCCCCAAAGGCGAGGCCGAGGCCGTAGGTGACGACTGCGACGATGATGCCGATCCACGTCATTTCCAAGCCTGAAGCCCACCAGGAACGGATCGTGATCAGCGATTTTAATGCGCCGACCAGAAAGTGCGCAGCCAAACTGATGCCGAAGGAAATGGCTACCGCAGTCATGCCACCCGTGAAGAAGAACGGGATGATCGGCACAAAAGCGCCGATCGCAGTGGAGACAGCAGCCGAGATCGCGGCAGTCCATTGATTCGGAAATCGATGCTCGGATAGCCCGAGCTCGCTTTGCGCCATGGCCTGCACGAACTGCTCCGGCTGCTGCGCGAGGCGCTCTGCCATTTTCTGTGATTCCTCCGGAGTGAATCCTTGCAATTGATAGAAGAGCGACATCTCCTCAATTTCTTCCTCCGGATTTTCCTCTACTTCGGCGCGCTCACGCGAAATCTCCGCTTCATACACTTCCGCCTCGCTTTTTGCAGCCAGGTACGCGCCCGCGCCCATCGACAACGTGGAAGCGAGCATTCCCGCTAGCCCGGAAATCAGAATGTAATGTTGCTGATTGTTGGTGGCGCCGGCCACGCCTGAAACAATTCCAAATACCGCGCCCAATCCATCGTTTGCGCCGTAAATTGCGTCGGCCACCCAACTGCCCCCTCGTCCGTGCCAGCGTTCGCGCTTCAGAATTTTGTCCAGCGCCGTGCGCGGGCTAACCGGCGGTGCCATTGCACTTAGTGCTCGCGCATGCGCCTTTTCTTCGAGCGCGCTTTTCCGTAAAAATTCCTGCACATCTTCTTCGCCCGCGAAAGCCCGCTCGGCTTGATCATGGAATTCTGCTTCTTGCCGTTCTTCCGTCGCTTCCATCCGGCGAATGGCAATCTCCGCGCCCGCAATTTTGTTCCACCAACGATTCAACCGGCGCGCAATCGTATCCTTCAGAACAGGCGGCTCGGCTCCGAGGTCTCTTAGCTTCTTCTCCCAACGCTGCGCGTGGCGTTCTTCCGCTTCCGCCATGCGCAGGAGGATGCTTTTGCGTTTCTCGTCCCGCTCGCGCTCGGCGAGATCGCGATAGGTTTGAGCGGTCTCGACTTCAGCCTGCCAGTTGCGCCTGACCACCCCGATCGTTTCCTGTCGATCTTTCGTATCACGAGATG
>QHOV01000010.1 GCA_003218885.1 Verrucomicrobiota bacterium
AAAGCCTCAATCGAAAACCCGTAGTAGTCGAAAACGAAGTCCGGTTGAAAACTGGCTTGCGATGAACACGCCCGAGGTGCGGGAACGGCGCCGATGAGCCAAAACGCGGGTGCGAAGGAGGGGTCCCTTTGATCGCAAAAAAACCGAACGTTGTGCCCCTCACGGCGAGAACCGAATGAAAACAAAGGTGCATTGGCAAAAGTACCATCCGCCCGCTGAAGCGGCGGATGTTCTGACGCGCTGCAAACGGCTCACCGTCGCCAGCACGACCGATGAACTCATTAACCTGGCCTGCGGTGGTCCGAAGTCGAATTACTTTGAAGTGAGCTACGATGTCCCGGGCAAAGGCTTGATTACGGAAGCGACGGTCGCCCGCGTGCGAAACGGGGTTGTGGCCAATTACCCCGAGCCTTACATGCGCCGCCGCGACCCGAATTGCCTGGTGATCGGCGACGGTCTGCCCACCGACAAGGAGGCTTTCAAGCAACGGTTCGGGAGCGACTTCGCACCGCTGCGCCAGCAAACTTTCGAGTGGTTGAAGGGCCAGGAATTGGCAATTTTCGGCTTCGTGGCTGGCGGAGCGGGCTTGGGTATGGATGCGATGGTGATTGCGCCCGCCAATGCCGGATTCTTCGCGCTCGGCCTGGCCATGTTACAGGGCATCATTCCCGGCGACATGATCCCGTCGGGTTTTGTCCCCCGAGCAATCATCTACGTCGCGCCGGTTTTTCGGCACACGCACTTCGATGGGAAGCAAGTCGTCGTGCATAACCGTCGGGACGGCTTGCACGAACTGTTTTCCTATAATCTGTATCCCGGTCCGAGCGCCAAGAAGGGCATCTACGGTGTGTTGCTGGGTCTGGGTGAACGCGAGGGCTGGGTGACGAACCATTGTTCCACGGTCCAGGTCGTCACGCCGTATGACAACGTGGTGACCATCATGCACGAAGGGGCCAGCGGCGGAGGCAAGAGTGAAATGCTCGAACAAGCCCATCGTGAACCGGACGGCCGCCTGTTGCTGGGCGAGAATCTGATGACCGGCGAGCGGCGCTATCTGGAAATTCCGCGCACTTGCGCGCTGCACGCCGTGACGGACGACATGGCGTTGTGCCATCCGTCGCTGCAGGAGGGTCAGGGCAAACTGACGCTCACCGACGCGGAGAACTCCTGGTTCGTGCGCGTGAATCATATCGAGCACTATGGGACCGATGTGTATTTGGAGAGGCTTACCGCCGAACCGCCGGTGCCGCTGCTGTTCCTCAGTGTGGACGCGGTGCCGGGCAGCCGCGCTTTGATCTGGGAGCATATTGAAGACGCCCCCGGCAAGCCGTGCCCGAACCCCCGCGTCATCATCCCGCGCAATGTCTTTCCCAACGTGGTGGAGGGAGCGGTCACGGTGGACATTCGCAGTTTCGGCGTGCGCACGCCCCCCTGCACGAAGGAGAAGCCCACTTACGGCATCCTGGGCCTCTTTCACATTCTGCCGCCGGCGCTGGCCTGGCTGTGGCGGCTGGTTTCGCCACGCGGGCACGCCAATCCGAGCATTGTGGACACCGAGGGAATGACCAGCGAAGGCGTTGGCTCCTATTGGCCGTTTGCGACGGGGCGTCGCGTGGATCAAGCCAACCTGTTGCTCCGCCAGTTTACGGAGAACACCCGCATGCGTCACATCCTCTGTCCCAACCAGCATATCGGCGCGTGGCGGGTGGGCTTTATGCCGCAATGGATCGCGCGCGAGTATCTGGCCCGGCGTGGCGCCGCGAAGTTCCGCCCGGAGCAACTGCGCCCGGCGCGCTGCCCGTTACTCGGTCACACACTGCATCAATTGCAGGTCGAAGGCCGGATGATCGCCCGCTGGTTCCTGCAGGTGGACACGCAACCGGAATCCGGAGAAGAAGCCTACGATGAAGGGGCGAAAATCCTGCAAAGGTTTTTCCGCGCGTGCCTGGCGGATTTCCGGGACCCGGGCCTGGATCCTCTCGGCCAACAAATCATCACCTGTTGTCTGGAGGGCGGCAAGCTGGAGGATTACGAGCAACTCATTCCCGCCGGCTGATCCACAAAACGGCGTCACCGTCTCCTGCCCGACAAATCATGTGATGTATAACGTCCCGCAACTTTTCCTGAGCCCGCGCTTGAACCTCCCACCGCGCTATCGGCGAACGCGCGGGCCGGGGGTCATCTCTCTGATCGGGGTGGATTACCTCCGGCTCAAAACCGGGGACGGTGGCGACCTCTACCTGACACGCTTCGGCCTGCCCTTTCGGGAGCAGCTCGCCCCGGAGAATTGGTATGCGCCGGACTGGTTTGCCGTGCGCCGCGCGCGGTTGCCGGGCACCAGCGCGATCTACAAAGTGCCCACCAGGCCGGTGCGCGGCGTCAGTCTCAATCTGGTCGCGCGCTTCAGCCGGGTTGGGCAGGAAATCCCCCTCGACACGCTAACCCTCAACGAAAATATCCACGCAGAGTTCAACAGCCCGTTCGAGGAGTTTGCGCTCGTTATGGAACTGCGGGCGGCAGGCCTTGGCGCGTCGCGAGCGCGCATTCTTACTAAAAGACCCCTCGCCATCTATATGCCGCCAGAACAGCTACAGCACTGGCAAACCGGGCGGCTGGAAAGCAAGATGGCGGCGAAGCGGGCGCGGCATCCCGAGGCCGAGCTCGACCTGCTTCGGCAATACATTCTCCTCTACGGGTGGATTGAAGGGTTGAATGCGGTGCAGGCCATCCAGGCGCTCGGAGTCACCGACCGTCTCGCCGAAACGTTTCTCGCCGAGACAACCCTCCACGCCATCCATGATTTGGAACAGCTTGGTTTCCGCATGCTGGACATCAAGCCGGAGCATCTCGTGCTGCGAATTCGTCCCGACGGTTCGTTGCTTCGGCGGCGCACTGGAAATCCCTCCTACGCGCTGGTGGACTATGAATTACTGGAACGCTTTCGAGAACCTGACTGATCAATGCCCAGCGTGAACCCGTTATGAATGAGTCCACCTTGTTCAATTCCACCGTGCCGGAACTGCTTCTGCTCGCGCGCGGCAAAGTCCGCGACATTTACGACCTCGACGATGCTCTGCTCATCGTAGCCACCGATCGCATCTCTTGCTTCGACGTGGTGCTGCCTACGCCGATACCCGACAAAGGCCGTGTGCTCACGCACCTGTCACGATTCTGGTTCAAGCAAACCGAGTCCATCGTCCGTAACCATTTTCTCACGATGGACCTCGAACTCGCGGTCGGCCATTGGGAAAGCCTCCAGCCGCTCAAAGGCCGCGCGATGGTGGTGCAAAAAGCGCACCCGCTACCCGTCGAGGCGGTGGTGCGGGGCTACCTGAGCGGCTCGGCGTGGAAGGAATACCGGCAAACCAGCGCGGTCTGCGGCATCCCCCTGCCGCGCGGACTGCGCGAATCGGACAAGCTGCCCGGCCCGATTTTCACGCCCGCCACCAAAGCCCCGCAAGGCCAGCACGACGAGAACATTTCATTCGAGCGCATGGCGGGCATCGTGGGACATGACCGCGCCGAGGCCATCCGGCGCATCAGCCTGCGGCTCTATGAAGAGGCTGCCGCTTACGCGGCCCAGCGCGGCCTCATCATTGCCGACACCAAATTCGAGTTCGGCTTGTGCAAGGACGAGTTGATCCTCATTGACGAAGTGCTCACGCCCGATTCGTCCAGGTTCTGGCCAGCGGCCGGCTACGCGCCGGGCAGGCCGCAGCCCAGCTTCGACAAGCAATACGTGCGGGATTACCTCGAAGGACTGCGCTGGGACAAGCGTCCGCCCGCCCCGCCACTGCCGCCGAAGGTCGTCAGCAAAACCAGTGAAAAATACGGGGAAGCTTTCCAGCGCCTCACGGGAAGCCCACTTCCTTCAGCGTCTGCGCGAGAAAGCGCCGGCGATTTTTCAACCGCTTAAGCAAACCGCCCACGGAATGGATCGGCTGTGCTCCCGCACAGGAAACCACTCAAACCGAGTCAACCGCCAACTGAAGAATGAAACCCCGGAACCCGCGCTTCGCCCCTGGCGAAGTAATCGGCGGCGTCCGTGCCCGCACTCCGGCAAACAGTCACCTGTGAACCAGACAAATCATGAGCGTCCTGAAACACCTCTTTGAGAACAACCGGGCCTGGGCAGACCGGATTCGCAGCGAAGACCCGGAGTTCTTTCAGAAACTCTCCCGCCAGCAATCGCCCGGCTATCCAAATGACCCGCAGGTCGCATTCGAAGCAGTGTTCAAAAAAGATGTTTCTCCTGAGGAACGGCAGC
>QHOV01000083.1:0-6996 GCA_003218885.1 Verrucomicrobiota bacterium
GGTGCCGATCCTGCGCAAAAAACACGGCATCACTGCCGACGCACTCGTGGAAAAAGTGCTGCCGCTGTTGCGCAAAAAATCTAGCCTCAAACCATCTGTGGCCTAAAAGCGAAGGGCGCCTTCGTTTCCGAAAGCGCCCTTCATATTTTCGATGGCGATAAGCCGAATTCTGTCTCCCGAATTTCTTGGGGACGATGATCATTTATCTTAGCGACATACCCGAGGGTTAAATCGGGCCGGCTGCCCTTCCTCTGTTTTGTCTTGCACCGCATGGGGTTTTTCGTGCCTCGCAAATTGCTCCGCGAGCGGTGAGCTCTTACCTCGCCTTTTCACCCTTGCCTGCGCTTTTCTCAAAGAACCGGCGGTGTGCTTTCTGTGACACTCTCCGTTAACGCCCACTTTCGCGAACGTTGCCCGCGTATTCTACGCGGCATGCTGCCGTATGGTGTTCGGACTTTCCTCCAGCGAACCTTCCGGTTCACCAGCGATCATCTGCCATCGGCGAACAATGTAGCACAATCTGGAAACCATGAAACGAGGAACAGATTCGGCAACCGGAGCCTTTGCCCTACAATTAGAACGGTGACGGGACGGCGAAGAGGAAAATCGTAATCATGGCCACCGCTATGATCAGTTTACCGAGCATGGCGCCGAGATTTCCGAGAAAACTTCCCCAACCGGCGCGACCGGCGTCGATCATTCGTTTGCCGGCGATGAATTCGCCGGCGACCGCGCCGATCACGGGTCCGACAAACAAACCGATGATTCCAAAAAAGAGACCGACGAGCGCGCCGAAGATTGCGCCGAACGCGCCCCATTTGGTCGCTCCGAAATATTTTGCGCCAAAATAGCTGCCAAGAAAATCGAACACATAGGAAAGAAGCGTGAGCAACAGGAGAACAACAATCGTTTTCCAGCCGATACTCTTTTCCGCGCCGAGCATGAGGCGATGGATGATTGCTGCGGCCAGAATGATGGTCGTGCCGGGAAGAATTGGAACGATCGTTCCAATCAGACCGACGGCGAACAGCACAATCACGAAGAACCACCAAAAGAGTTCCACTTGATCAAATCGTAAGCCACGGATAAACACAGATGAAACACGGATGTTCGACCACAGAGAATAATCTGTGTGAATCTGCGTCAATCTGTGGCTGAAATCGCTGCAAATTCTTTGACCGCTGAGTTGTCGATCTTATAGTGAATTTTTCCCTCTAAACGCAAACCGGAGGATTGTTTATGCCACTGACAATTGGAACCAAAGCGCCAGATTTCACTTTATCGACGAAGACCGCTGACGAGCCGAAGCAGATTAGACTGAGCGACAATTTCGGAAAGAAAAACACGTTGCTGCTTTTCTTTCCGATGGCGTTCACGGGCACCTGCACCACGGAAATGTGCGAAGTCAGCGGAGGCCTGAACGCCTATAGGGATTTGAACGCCGTCGTTTACGGAATTAGCGGCGACAATCCGTTTGCGCAGGAAGCCTGGGCGCAGAAGGAGAAGATCACCGTGCCTTTGCTGAGCGACTACGAACATAAAGTCGCGAAAGAGTACGGCGTAATGTACGACTCCTTCCTGCCGCAAATGAACCTCGGAATGGGCGGCGTGCCGAAACGCTCTGCGTTCATTATCGATAAAAATGGGGTGATCCAATACGCCGAGAGCAACGACGACGCCAGGCGGCTCCCGAATTTTGAGAAGATCAAAGCCAAGCTGGCGGAACTGAAATGAATCTTTGTCGTTCCGAGCGGAGTCGAGGAATCTCTCGATACCTTCTGAAGAGAGCAGCCAGAGATGTCTCGACTTCGCTCGACATGACAACGACTGCATGCAAGACGAATTTAAAACGCTGAAAAAATTCGACGCCGGCAAAGAGCGCGAAGGGTTTCTCTATTCGCTGCCGGCTCTGGAAGAACAAGGGATCGGAAGAATTTCGCGGCTGCCGGTGAGCATCCGGATTGTTCTCGAATCGGTGCTGCGCAATTGCGACGGGAAAAAAGTCCGGCGCAAAGATGTCGAGACGCTGGCGAACTGGAACGCAAAATCGCCGGCTAACGCGGAAATTCCATTCGTCGTCGCGCGCATAGTTTTGCAGGATTTCACCGGTGTGCCGCTGGTTGTTGATCTGGCCGCGATGCGCAGCGCAGTGCAACGACTCGGGCACGATCCGAAAATCATCGAGCCACTGGTGCCGGTTGACCTGGTGGTCGATCACTCTGTGCAGGTGGATTTCTTTGGTTCGGCGCGAGCGCTGGAGCTAAACCTCGAAATGGAATTCAAGCGCAATCGGGAGCGTTACCAGTTTCTCAAATGGGGACAGCAAGCGTTCAAAACTTTCCAGCTAATCCCGCCCGGTATCGGCATCGTGCATCAAGTGAATCTCGAATATCTCGCAAAGGGCGTGCTGAGCCAGACGTCAGAGGTCAGAGGTCAGAGGTCAGAGATTTTCTTTCCCGACACTCTGGTCGGCACGGATTCACATACGACGATGATCAACGGGCTGGGCGTGGTTGGCTGGGGCGTGGGCGGAATTGAAGCCGAAGCCGGCATGCTTGGGCAGCCGGTTTATTTTTTGACGCCGGAAGTCGTGGGCGTGCACATGAGCGGGCAGTTGCGCGAAGGCGTTACCGCCACCGATCTCGTCTTGCACATCACGCAGTTGCTCCGTGCGCAAAAAGTCGTCGGCAAATTTGTCGAGTTTTACGGCGAAGGCGCGGCATCGCTACCAGTGCCGGATCGGGCGACGATTGGAAACATGTCGCCCGAATACGGTGCGACCATGGGTTATTTCCCAGTTGACCAGGAATCAGTGGACTACTTGCGCGCCACTGGACGCAGCGAAGAACAATGCCTTGCGTTCGAAAATTATTTTCGCGCGCAGAAAATGTTCGGCATGCCGCTCAGAGGCGAGATCGATTACAGCGTCGATATCGATTTGGATCTGGCGGACGTTCAGCCGAGCGTCGCCGGACCGAAACGGCCGCAGGACAGGATCAACTTGCCTGAGCTTGGAAAAACATTTCGCGACTTGCTCGAAAAACCCGTACGCGATGGGGGATATGGGAAACAGAATGTCGATCTTCGTGAAAAACATCTCGTGGAATTGAACGGCAGCGCGCCGCGCAACGGCGCCATGGCTTCGACTGATACAAAGGAAGACCAGGGGATCACACCCGGCGAAGAACGCAACAAGATCGAAATGATTGCAAACCGGCCGACGCCCGATTCCGGGAAAGAGATTGAAGCGGAATCGAGCGAAGTTTTCATGCGCGGACGCAGCCATATCGGCCACGGGAGCGTACTGATCGCGGCCATCACGAGTTGCACAAACACGAGCAACCCGAGCGTCATGATCGCGGCCGGCTTACTTGCCAAAAAAGCGGTCGAGCGCGGTCTGCGCGTCGATCCGGCGGTGAAAACATCGCTCGCTCCCGGGTCGCGCGTCGTCTCTAATTATCTAGAGAAAACCGGACTGCAAGCGTATCTCGATCAGCTCGGATTCAATCTCGTCGGATATGGTTGTACCACCTGCATTGGCAACTCCGGGCCGCTGCATCCAAACATCGAGAAAGCGATTAATGAATACGATCTGGTTGCTGCCTCAGTGCTTTCGGGAAACCGGAATTTCGAGGCGCGGGTGCATCAACACATCAAGGCGAATTTTCTGATGTCTCCGCCGCTGGTGGTGGCCTTCGCCCTCGCCGGTCGAGTTCACATTGATCTTTCCAGCGATCCGCTGGCTAGGGACAAGGACGGCAAAGAAACTTTCCTGCGCGATCTCTGGCCGACTCTCGGCGAAATCCGGCACGTCATGCAATCGGCTCTGGCGCCGGAAACGTTCCGCAAACTTTATCGCGATTTTGCCGATCAAAATCCGAAGTGGAACGAGATTCCATCGAGCAGCGGCGATGTTTACCGGTGGGACGAGAAGAGCGATTACATTCATGAGCCGCCGTTTTTCGAGAATTTCTCGATGGAGCCGGGCCATATCGAGGAGATCCGCGGTGCACGCGCCCTTGGGATATTCGGCGACTCAGTAACGACCGATCACATTTCGCCTGCGGGTGCAATCAAGGAAACATCGCCAGCCGGAAGCTATTTAATGTCGCGCGGAATTCAGCCGCGAGATTTTAACAGCTACGGCAGTCGGCGCGGTAATGATCTGGTGATGACGCGCGGGACGTTCGCGAATGTGCGGATAAAGAATTTGATCGTGCCTGGAACGGAAGGCGGCGTGACAAAATACTTCGCGAACGGCGAGGTCGAGCAGATGTCGATTTTCGATGCGGCGACGAAGTATGCGCAGACTAACACTCCGCTGGTTATTCTCGCAGGACACGAGTACGGCAGCGGCTCATCGCGCGATTGGGCCGCGAAGGGAACGCGTTTGTTAGGTGTGAAGACAGTGGTCGCCGCGAGTTTTGAACGGATTCATCGATCAAATCTTGTAGGCATGGGCGTATTGCCATTGCAATTTCCCGACGGAACAACGGCGCAATCGCTGGGACTGAACGGCTCGGAAATCTTTTCGGTTACCGGGCTGTCGAATGACATCAAACCCGGGCAAAACCTAACACTCGAGATCAAAAGCAAAGGTCAAAGGCGCTCGGTGCCGCTGAAGTTGCGAATCGATACGCCAATAGAAATCGATTATTACCAGCACGGAGGGATTTTGCCGTTTGTGCTCAGGCAATTGCTGTCGAAATAACGATTGCGGCGCCCTACAAAATCTCGCGCCTATAAATTGTGATCGGCGAACCGTCGGCAATAAACGCGGAGCGCGGTGGCTGATTTAATGTCTCGGTGAACTGTTCGCCGTAAAGCGTTGCAAGGTCTGCGTTGAATTCGAAGCCCGTCGCGTTCCAGATTTTCCATCGGAGATGCTCGACTCGATATTCGCCGCAGCCGCTGCGAAGAGAGGTGTAACCCCAGCAATGTTCCGTGATGAATTCGGCATGGCTTCCCGGTGGAATTATTTGCGGCTCGCCGGTCGCACGCATCTTGAGTGATTCCCATTTGCGGCCACGCCGCCACGAAAATTCGACTTTCAAGTTACCATCGAGATGTTCGATTTCGTGTTTCATCGGTACTGCGAGATAATTTTCGCCGTAAGACGCGCGCGCGATGAGCGCGATCGCGCGCCGCGGGACAAGTTCACGAATGAAAACTACACCGCGCCGCCACGTGTCCGCCGATTTTCTCCTCACATAGAAACGCAAATTCACTTCTTCGAAATCGCGGTGTAGCGGGATGGGAAGGCCGAGGAGTCGCGTGTCGAGAAAGAGAAATCCGACCACGCTCAGGAAGGTCTCACCATTTTCGAAGTCGATCTCTGTACCAAGCGGAACCAACGGCGCGAGCAGGCGAGGATCGACGGTGTAATTCAGCATCGCAAGGTAACGCCAGTTAGCAGTGAGAAATGGTTGCACGTTATTCCCAACGGTCGGAGCCGCTCGCTGTAGAATCAATCAGCCGTGCGAACGCGATATCGCGCAGCAAACTGTTCAGCCTCAGGAACGGGAGTGAGATCGGCACGCTGCGTGGCGAAAATCCACTCCGACCAAGTTTCGTCCTGCTTGGTTGGCACAGGTGGAATTTTCAACTCAATGAACTGGGATGCAGCTGGCTCGTTGCCGATCGAGGCAAGGAGCGATCTGGTCTTGCTGTGGGTCAGTAACGGGACGGTGCCCGGAATGGTGATGTGTTCGGCATCTTTTCTAATTGCGTTCCAATCGATGAAAGCAAAACGGCTTTGCCGATTGTCGGTATAAAGGCTGACTCGGATGCTATAGCCGTCGGGTTGCTCTGGAGTTTTGAATGTCGACGACGCGCGAAGCTCGAATTCGAACTCGAGACGTTTGCCATCGATCTTTGGAGGTTTGTCGGAGAGCAGATATGGCACGCCGGCTACCAAAGCGGCAATGGCACAGACAATCAGAAGCGACCAACCTTGCGCAATGAGGAACCCAGCAAGTCCTCGCCGCTCAACGAGGACGGACGAAATGATTCCAATTATTAAACCCGCGAGAATCCCGAGAGGCGCGCACAGAAAAACGATCGTCATGCCCCGCTGGCCTTCCATTTCGGGCACGTGCGCGAGTCTCGTTAAATAATCGCCGACAAAGAAGGCAAGAACGCAGCCGACCAGCGCGGTGAAAATCGCAATGAAGAAACCACGTAGAAAGCGCACGAAGAGCTTACTCTAAGTTGATCGAATAGCTCGACGCCCGATCTGCGGTCACTGCAGCAATTTTTCGAGCGACGGGCTCGGTTCTATGCCGAGCGCAGTGGCCCGGGCATAATGTTCTTTGGCGAGTTCTTTCGAGCCCGGCTGCGTAGTGATGAGAATGACCGCGAGATTGAAATGCGCATCGGCGTCGTCCGGATTGTTGGCGAGCGCCTGAAGGATCTCCTTCTCTGCCTCTTGCTGTCGCCCTTTCTGGCTGGCGGCGATACCGAGATAGTTGTGAGCGGTAGCGCTTTTGGGGTTGATCGCAATCGCCTTGGTTAACTGCACGATCGCCTCGTCAAATTTCGATTGCCGATACTGAACGACCCCCAGCGTGGTGAGCAGAAAATCGTTGTCCGGCGCAATGGCCACGGCTTTTTCCAGCGTCGACTCCGCGGAGCGCAAGTTGCCGCTGCGAACATAAACGACCCCAAGGTTGGAAAGCGCGTCAATGTTGTTTGGATCTTCGGTCAGGATTTGCTGATATTGCTTTCCGGCCGCCCTATAGTTGCCCTGCTGAAAATTCTTTCCGGCCGCGCGGGCAAGACCCTGGATTTTTGGCGGTACATCGGTTTTGGACGGATCGGCCCTGTTCATTCTCGCATCGCTCTCGCCGCCCGATGTTGCGTTCGCGTCCGCTGTCGCAGCGCCGATCGAATTCACCGCCGATTTTTTTTCAAACACAAAGCTCGCTTTAAATAAGCCGGCGCGCTGGTCTGACACTGAGACCACGGGTTGTCGCAGCAAAGCGAGCTCTTCGCTGT
>QHOV01000083.1:7143-24594 GCA_003218885.1 Verrucomicrobiota bacterium
CTTGAAGCTCCGTGCCTGCCTCATCCAACTGAACGGCAAGCTCCGCAGCTCTTGCTGCCAAATAGTCATTTCTTTTCTGGCTTTCGCTCAACTGCTCTTGAAGCTGCGCGACTTGCTCGTTCATCTCGGCAAATATCTTCGCGTTTACGGGATCGCTCTCGCCAAGGTCTCGCACGTTTTCCTCCGCGTTTGCCAGTTTTTGTCGCAAATCGTCCTTCTCGGCCAAGAGCAACTGGACGCCCTGTTCGGATCCTTGCACGACCCTCAATTGGGCGAGGGCTTCATCGCGCTGGTGCTCAAGCGCGGTGATGTGCTCGTTTGCCTCTGCAAATTTCGCCTGAGTATCGTCCCTTTGCTTTTCCGCTGCCACACGCGCTTCATCCGCGGCGGCGATGGCGTCTTTCAAGTGGGCAATCTCCGAGCGCAATTGCTGCTCCTCCCGGGCGCTATTTTCCTGCGATGCCTGGGCCGCTCTCAATGATTCCTGTGCTTTTACAAGTTCATCGCGCGCCTGACCTTCTGATTTTCTCGCTTTGTCGAGTGCGGCTTGCAGTTGATCCACTTTGCCGCGCAATTTTTTGGTTGCCTCTTTGCTCGCAGCATCACGCGAGGCCTCGCTGGAGGCTTCGTCCGGTTGCACCGCCACAACTTCAGGCCCGGGCTCAGACCAGCCTTCACTTTCGGGCGGCGCGGGCGCAATCTCGGTCAAAGGATTCGCGCTGGCGCTTAACTGGTTTTGCCTCGTTATTCTCTCCTGAATTCGCAGGATTCCTTCGCTGATCTTGCGACCGCGATATTCCACGATCGCCGGCTGCCAATCAGCGTGCGACCTGCGCAACTGCGCGATCAGGCTTCCAGCAAATCGATATTTGGCCAGGGCAGTCTTGAACCGGTTTTCATGCTCCAGCTTCTCCCCCTGTTGTGCGGAGAGATACGCTTTAAGAAAAATTTCGCTCGGATCATCCTGCTGTCCCACAAGAACGCGCGTAGCCCCGACGAAAAGAACGAGAGCGAGCAAAGCCGCGGTGGCGCGCCTCACGCGATGTCGAGGCGCAAAGATAAGCCAGCTACGGGCAGATTTTCGTTCCACCGCCAGCGAGAATTAGTGGAACGACTGGGAAAAGTCGAGTCCTTTTGTTTGCAAAAGAAGATTCAAATTTTAAAATCTTGTTTCTGCGGCAATAATGGTGGTCGTAGCTCAATGGTAGAGCCCCAGATTGTGGTTCTGGTTGTTGCGGGTTCGAGTCCCGTCGGCCACCCCAGTGCGCCGCGGCGCGAATTTCAAATCTCAAATTCCCGATCTCGCAGTGCCTGTAGCTCAACCGGATAGAGCTTCTGACTTCGGATCAGAAGGTTGGGGGTTCGAATCCCTCCAGGCACGCTTGTTGCATTGTCATTGCGACTGCTTGAGCCGGACTGACGGCAAGCGCAGCATCCTCGCATTTTACAAGCGCCTTTGCTTTTTTGAATCTCTCGTGTCCAACCTTCACGCTTTACGCGCGAGAGAATGGTTCCGGGTGGAATACCCATGTTGCGCGGGATCTCGCGCAGACCGAATGCCGCTTGCGTCGGCGGTCTTAATTTGGTGCCAGATTTCGTTGGTGATGTTTCGGCGCATTCTAAGTGGCTCGCCTAATTGGCCTTTATCAACTGCAGGGGGATCGTGTTCATGGGAACATATATCGGCGAATTGGCACCGCAATATTGATTTGCTTATGACAATCATCGAAATCAGACCATTCCGAAACGGCTGGCAGGTGTATGAGAGTGTCGTTATACAGCCGGTGTTCTTAGATCAAGAGCAGGCAATTAATTACGCGAAAGGCCGCGCGTGCTTCGGCTCTGGCGAGATTCGCATTCTGGATTGAGGTCGTCAGGAACTTCACCGGAGACTTTCCGTAGTAAGGTTAAAGGGAGGGGGACAGTGGAAGATAGCGGGAGAGAGATACTCGATTTTGGTCAATCTTGCCTGCCTTGTTCTGCCTGTTTACTTGAGCATTTCCGATGAACAGCATTTCTGTTTCAATCTATCTGCAAGAGGAGCCGGTTGTGTGTCCGCAATGTGGATCGACAGTCCGGCTCGCTCACGACCTTTGTCTGAGGTGTATGCTTTTGCTAGGAATTGCCGCCCGTGGCGGCACCAGTGAGACGCTGGATGACCTGCTTAGCGAGATCGATGTCCAGGACGCCGAGTGCCGGTTCAAAGCGGGCATCGGATGAGGCTCAATTCAAGCGGCGGTCAGACCTGCCCGGATTACAGTGGACATTAGGATTGAGGCAAACACGTTGTCATCGCAACAACTCCGCAATTGCTTTCGCGTGCTATTGAATGCGTCGCGGGTTAGCGCAATTGCTTCCCGAGGGTCATCGGTCAATCGACAAGCGAAGCTGTAAACAGCCGGATAGTAACGCGCGACCAAAGCATCAAAACGTGAGCTTTTCGTTTTGATCGTCAACTTCGCTTTGTGATTCCGTGCTTGCAGTTGGCCGTGCAGCACATTACCGGTCCGTCTGGGGGGTGCTTTCACTTGTACTCTCTACTACGGAAATGTCGGAACCAAGTTCCCCGACAAAACCCCGGCTGGTTGTTGCACCCTAAGGGTGCGAACGATGAAGGTTGGGGGTTCGAATCCCTCCAGGCAGGGATTTAAGCTTTTGCGTACGCTGGGATATTGAGTGGTCTCCACGTCCCATCACCAAGCGATGAATCAGTCGCATGGTTCAACCCGCGTTGCTTCGACAGGCAAGAACAATTATTCATCTCTCGAAGCCATGACGAGGGAACGAGATGAACAATTCATGCGCGCTGCGCTAAACGAGGCAAAAAAAGCGCTCGGCCAGACTAGCCCCAATCCAGCTGTGGGAGCAATTCTGGCCATTGACGATCGAATAGTAGCGAGAGGGCACCACCGGGAAGCGGGTCGCGATCACGCTGAGATTGAATGCCTCCGCGATTTCGGTGCGCGTGTGCCTGGGCGCGCCACGCTGTACGTTACTCTGGAGCCGTGCTCCACGGCAGGGCGCACTGCTCCGTGCACAGACGCAATAATCAAAACTGGAATCAAAAACGTGGTGGTCGGCGCGACTGACGTAAATCCGTGCCACTCCGGCAAAGGCATCAAGCAATTGCGAAATGCGGGCGTCAAAGTGCGAGAAGGCATATTGGTCGATGAGTGCGCGCGGCTTAACGAGGCTTTCAACAAGTGGATCGTCAGTGGGCGCCCTTTCGTCATCGCAAAATGCGGGATGTCGCTTGATGGTCGCTTGACGCGGCCTCCCGACGAGCCTGGTTGGATCACAGATCGTTTGGCCCGCCACCACGCACGTGAGCTTCGCGCGCGCGTGGACGCGGTGCTCGTTGGAGCGGACACGGTACGAGTGGACAATCCACGATTAACCGTGCGCGGTCTGCGCCAGGCGCGACAGCCCTGGCGCGTCGTGCTGACCCGTTCAGGCAAGCTGCCAGGGCACGGTCACTTATTTTCTGACCGGTTCGCTTCACGAACGCTGATCTATCGCGGTAAATCTTTCGCTACTGTGCTGAAAAATCTGGGCAAGCGAGATGTCACGAGCGTGCTGATAGAGGGCGGCGGCGAAGTGCTCGGCCAAGCGCTCGATGCGCGTCTCATTGACAAAGTGCAACTGTATCTGGGTCCGATCTTGAGCGGAGGATCAGTGATCGCGTTCCCGGGCCGGGGAGCCGAAAACACTGCGAATGCGCTGCGCCTTCGCTGCGTTTCGTATCGACGGATTGGGCAAAGTGTTTGCATCGCGGGCTATCCCGAGGCTCTATCACCCAAATAAAGCGGAAAACTTTCCCCTCGCTCCCCTGTTTAATACCTAGGAGGTAAAGTAATGAAGAAACTTCTCTTAATCGGATTGGTGGCTGGAGTACTGGCTTTCGTTCCCGCGCAGCGTTCCGACGCTGGCATTGCGGTCGGAATAGGGATGGGTCCCGGGTACTATGGATATTACCCGTATGGCTCCTACTACCCGTACCGTTATTACCAGCCGTATCCGTACTATGGGTACTATAATGGGCCTTCATTCTATTGGTACGGCGGGCATCGATATTATTACCGCCACCATCGTCACCACCACCATTATTATAGGTACTAAGGTGGTGACGTAGGATCTAGAAATCCAGACTGAGCTGGCTCGAAAACGATTTCGAGCCAGCACTTTTTTAGGGGGCGAATCTTTCCCTGCGGGGAATGTGCAAAAGAGGAAAAAGGCCGACTCTACTTTTTTGGATTAGGCGACTCCGCCGGTTTGGCGGTGGAACTTCTGGCCGGCTGATCAATTTGGAACTCTTTTTTCAACTGCTGAATTAGCCCCGGAAGTTGCTGCTGTCGTTCCGCTTCAATTTGGTGCCGGAGCGTTTGTTCCACTTTTCGGCGCTCCTGAATGTAGCGAGATTCAAATACAGCGCGTTCCTGCGGATTCAGGCGGAGGCCGGATTCGCGAAGTGCCGCTTCAGTCTCCCGCTTGATAGCCTCACGGCGCAGATTCTCGCGCTGGCGCATGACGTTGCGCTCCTCCGGGCTCATCCGCATCCAACGCTCGGCGTTGCGCCGGAAATTTTGCCGGGCCTCCGGAGGAAGTGCGAGTAACCGCTCACGTATATTATGGCCCGGCGGTGGCCCACCCGACGGCCGTCCAACGGGTCGATGTGGTTGCGGTTGCGCTTGTGCGGCAGCGCAGAATAAAGCGAAAACCGACGAAGCGACGATTAGTTTACAAAGTTGGCTTTTCTTCCCACACGGTATTTTCATCCCAGGCGATCAATTCATCCAGATCAGCCACGACGTCATAATCTTGTGGATCGATTTTAGCCAACACGTCTGAATCATTTGCAGACGCTGTCCGCGAGACTGGATGATGCGTGGCGATAGCCATGCCGACCAGGAGGATTGCTACAGCGGATGCTGCGGCAAGTCTCCGCAGGCTAAACCAGTTCCGCGCCCGCTCGAAACGGGTTGCTTCCTGGCGGATCTTTCTCAGCACGTTCCGGGCGAAGAATGGCGAAAGCGTGGGCTCGGGAACACGGCCGAGAATATCCCACAACTCTTTGTCATCTTGAGGTTCCATAGTCTCCAGTCAATTAAACTATTTGCAGAGTCGGAAGTTGCGCTCGAATGAGCGCTGAAAATCCATGTTCAAAGTCCAGGGGCTTCAAGGAATCCCTCCAGTTGTCGAATACGTGTTGGATGCCGCATTTTGCGCAAGGCCTTTGCTTCAATCTGACGAATGCGCTCGCGGGTAACTTGGAACTGCCGGCCTACTTCTTCCAGGGTCCGGCTGTATCCATCAACCAGCCCAAATCGTTGTTCGAGCACTTGCCGCTCCCGATCGGTCAACGTCTCCAGCACGTCCTTGATTTTCTCCTTCAGCAAAACAATCGCAGTCATGTCGCTCGGGTTTTCGGCGCCTCTGTCCTCGATAAAGTCGCCGAAATTTGTTTCTTCGCTCTCGCCTACAGGGGATTGGAGCGAGATTGGTTGCTGCGCCATCTTCAGGACCGCGCGAACACGATCCACTGGCAGGAGCACTTCTTCGGCAACTTCGTCAGGCGTCGGTTCTCGCCCATATTCCTGCACGAGCTGTTTCTGTACACGCATGAGCTTGTTAATCGTCTCAATCATGTGGACGGGAATTCGAATCGTGCGCGCCTGGTCCGCGATGGAGCGGGTGATGGCCTGGCGAATCCACCACGTCGCGTAAGTGGAAAATTTGTAGCCCCGCCGGTATTCGAATTTCTCGACTGCCTTCATTAGTCCCATATTTCCTTCCTGAATCAGGTCGAGAAACGACAGACCGCGATTGGTATATTTTTTTGCGATGGAAATAACGAGACGGAGGTTGGCCTCCACCATTTCAGTCTTGGCCTTGAATGCGTGGCGCAGCCAACCCTTCAGCGTTCGATACTCTTCTGCATACGCAGAAAGCGAAAACCACAGGCTCTTCTCTAACTCGCGCAGCTTGTTCTGAAGTTGCAGCCGCCTTTTTTGACTGCGAGGATTTTTGGCGATCTCGGTTTGCAGGTAAAGCGACGTGTGGTGCGCGTCGTCCGCCAGGTGGACAAATTCCTCCGTGACTCTCTGCTTGAGATAAAAATGCGGATAAATCCGCTGCAGCGAAGCCATGGTTCTTTGCAAGGCCCTGAACTTCTGGGAACGTTTCTTCGAAGAGTTGCGTGCAAGATCGCAAAATCGCTTGGTGATCGACGCGCTTAATTGTTCCACCTGTTTGCACAGCCGCGGGAGGTTCTTCATATATCTTTCCCGGCTCTCGATTTTTTTGTCGAGAATCACCCGGTCGAACCGTTCCCGGCCCTCGAGCAGCTTTTGGGCGAGATCCAGATGGGCGCGCGCAACAAAGCCAAAGCGACTGATGTGCTTCTGCACCATTCCCTCGGCTTCTTCGATCCGTTTGGATATTTCGACTTCTTGTTCCCGGGTCAGAAGTGGGACCTGGCCCATCTGCTTGAGATACATCCGCACCGGGTCGTCCAGAATATCAACCTTGGTTTCCGTTCTCTCTTCCTCTTCGTCCTCCTCGTCTGCGTCTTTCTTACCGTCTTTGTAGCGATCCACCTCCGACGCTTCGATAATGTCGATCTCCAGGCGACGCAGTCGCGTCAGGATAAGATCCAGTTCATCAGCGTCGGTGACCCCCTCGGGCAACGCCTCATTTAGATCGTCAAACGTGAGGTAGCCTTGTTCTTTTGCCAGCTTGATCAGTTCGCGAATGCGATTCTGGACTTCAATAGTCGAAAATAGAACAGAGGCCGACACCTGCCGCGATGGCTCGGGCAGCGATCCGTTATCACGCCGTGTCGAGCCGGATCTTATGCGCTTGACTTTGAGCGCAGCGATTCCTGGCTGTTTTTTTCGATTCTTTCGAGAAGCGAAAGGTCTTCTTGATACGCTGGGGCGACGATGGCTTCGATTAAGCCGTTGCGCCGACGACCGTCGCCTGCCTCCCCTTCGTTTCGAATGCCTGGCCAAGATAGTACGGTTACGGATTTGACTAAGACGTTCGACCTTCCGCACGGCAATAGATCGACAACTAATTGTCGGCCGCGCCGGCGGGCTGCGAAAGCTCGTGGAGCTGTTCCTGCAGGTCAAGAATTTGTTTTTGCAAATTTACGATGTCCCCGGTGCTCAGTTCCGGAAGCCTTATGCGGTTCTGTGCGGCCTTCAGCCGACGCCGCAGCACCGCATGGCGAATCCCAAGCCACCATTTCTCAACCATCGTTTCTGCGGCAGCGGGCACTTTTTGCAGCAGCCATGCTGACACAAGCGCCTCTTCCGCGGGGGGAAGCGTGGCCATGAAAGCGCTGAGCGACGCAGGATCATCCGGATGCAACTCACTTTGAAGAATCCGGATGAGAATTTCCGCATCCGGCGCTTGCTCGAGAGTCTCGCGCCAATTTTGCGCGAGTAGAAAATTTCGTGCCGGCTCATCGCGCAATGCAAAAAGGCAAAGCATCGCAATGTCGTGTCGCGGCCCTGACGCAGCCTGAGAATGCGCTGACTCTGGTCCCTCCGAGGAAGCGGTTCCGCGCGGCCTTGTCGAGAGAAGTGTTCCAAAATCCGCTGGAGAGACACCCAGTCGCGCAGACGCTCTATTCACCACCTCCCCGCGCATGAGCGGATCGTGTACCCGCGAGACGGTCTCAGCCAGTCTGCGCGCGACCTGCATTTTCGCGCCCAGAGAGCTAACGTCCGCCGCCTCCATTTCGCGCTCGATCCAGTAATCAAAAAAATCTTGCGCACTCGCGACACGATTTTCGAATTTCTCTTTTCCCTCCCGACGAACCAGGGAATCGGGATCTTCCCCGACTGGCAGCTCCACTACACGCACGATCAAATCATTTTGCAACAACGCATCGAGAGAACGCTCGGCGGCTTTGGCACCGGCCGCATCTGAATCGAAACAGAGAACCACTTCATCCACAAAACGCTTCAGGATTCGCGCCTGATTTTCCGTAAACGCTGTCCCCTGTGGCGCGACCACGTTCGTGATTCCCGCTTCGAACAAGCTGATCAAATCGATCTGGCCTTCGCAGACGATCGCGCAATCGGCCTCGATCAATGCGCGCTTGGTTTTGTGCAGGCCGAAGAGCACGTTGCCTTTCCGGAAAAGCGGCGTCTCGGGCGAGTTCAAATATTTCGCTGCGTCTCGCTCGTCTTTCAGAAGCCGTCCGCTGAATGCGATCACTTCGCCCACGTCGTTGTGTATTGGGAACATGATGCGCCCGCGAAAACGATCGTATGAGGTTTGAGCTTTGAGGTTCGAGGTTTGATTTTGGTCGGAGTCGGCTTCGTCCTTGATCCTGACCAGGCCGCTGGTAATCAGGTCGCGCGCATCGTAGCCTCGCGCGCGCGCCCAACTCCCGAATGCATCCCATTCGTCCGGCGCGTAACCGAGCTGCCAACGTTTAGCGATTTCCGCCGTGATTCCGCGCTGCTTTAGATATTTCCGCGCTGGTTCGCCAACTTCCCTCTTAACCAAATTTTCGTGAAACCACTCAGCAGCTTCGGCATGCAGCTTTAGCAACGTCCGACGCGTCTCATATTGTCGCTCTTCATCAGCAGCGCCGCGTTTCTCCACTATCGTGATCCCAGAGCGCGCGGCGAGTTTGCGCACGGCTGACGGGAAATCGACGTGCTCATAGTCCATCACGAACCGGAAAACGCTCCCGCCCACGCCACAACCGAAACAATGAAATGTCTGCCTGCTGGGGCTTACCATGAACGATGGCGTCTTCTCCTGATGAAACGGGCAGAGCGCCTTGAAATTCGCCCCCGCGCGCTTGAGCGGAAAATACGAACCAATTACTTCAACGATGTCGTTCGCGGCGGCGATTTGTTCAATTGTCTCCGAAGGGATCGTTCCCATGCGCGCCTGATTATTTTTGCCTCGTTTGAATTTGAAAGCGATGCCAAACTTACGCAGTGCGGCTGCGTTTCAAATGGAGGAAAACTAATTCACCCCCGGTCATCCCGAGCGAAGTCGAGAGATCTCGCTGCATTACTTTAAGGTGTCGCCACAGGATTCCTCGCCTTCGCTTTGCTTTGCTCGGAATGACGGTGCAGATCACCGCGTTTTCTGCTGCGATATTGCCGCTCACAACCGCAACTGCACATGCGCGCGAGGCGATTCACAAAGCTGACGTCGTCGTCGTGCCGTTGCGCGGTGAAGTTGCGCCGTCGCTCCTGGCATTTTTGCGGCGTGCAGTGAAAACAGCCGAGAGCAACGAAGCTTCGGCGATCATTTTCGAAATGAACACGTACGGCGGACGACTCGATACGGCGGGTGATATCGTGAACGCGCTCAACCAGACGAAAATTCCCACTTACACATTCATCAACACAAACGCCGGCTCGGCTGGCGCGATCATCGCGATTGCGACACAACATATTTTTATGGCCCCAGTGAGCGCGATCGGCGCGGCGGCCCCAATTCTTCCTACTGGCGAGGACCTTCCCGCTACCACGAAGGAGAAGACGATTTCATATTGGTCTGCGCTGATCCGTGGTTCCGCGATTAAGAATGGGCACAACCCCGACGTCGCAGAGGCGTTCATGAATAGAGACAAGGAAGTGAAAATCGGCGATCGCGTCGTTCATGCCAAGGGCGCGATCCTTACTCTGAATGCTCAGGAAGCAACTGAACGGATCAACAACAAAGCGTTGCTCGCAGAAGGCATCGCTGATTCGATTCCCGATTTGACCAAGAAAGCCGGACTCAAGGGCAACATTGCCAATATCGAACCTACCGGCTTCGAGCAGATCGCGTTTTGGATCACTGCGCTCGCGCCTTTGCTGCTGCTGGGTGGAATCCTCGGCGCGTATTTGGAATTCAAAATTCCTGGAGCGACGTGGCCCGGGATCATCTCTGCAATTTGTTTCGCTCTGTTTTTCCTCGGCCACTATCTGGTCGGACTCGCCGGCTGGGAAGTCGTTGCGCTCTTCATTCTCGGAATAATTCTCGTGTTGATTGAGATTCTCTTTTTCGCGCATACCACAATCGTCTTCGGAGTGCTAGGCGTGTTTCTCATACTCGCGTCCTTGCTCTGGACGATGGTCGATCGCTACCCAGGTCAAAACTTTTTCCCAACAGGCAAAATGCTCGCAATGCCGTTGCTTAACATGTTCATCGCAATCGTGGGATCAATCATTGTCATTGCCCTGCTGGCCCGCTATCTGCCGCGCACGAGCATCTACCGGCGATTCGCCTTGATCGATTCAAATCCCCCGGGTCCATCCCTTGCTGGCGCGACGCGACAATTCGCGACTTCGCTCGCGCTCACCCCCGGAATGCAAGGCACCGCAGTCACCGTCTTGCGGCCGAGCGGCAAAGCGCGTTTCGCCGATCACGTTGTCGATGTCGTCACCGAAGGCGAATTCATCGCCCCGCAGACTCCTGTGACCGTCATCCAAACCGACGGAATGCGAGTCGTAGTGAAGAGCGCAGCGCAGATCTAGCGGCCAGCTTAATTCAGTTTATCCACCTGCGACGACTCGGATGAATTCGATGCGGTCGCCCTCAGACAATGGCCGCTCCTGCCACTCGTGTCGATGTACGGCGAGGCCGTTGTGCTCCACCAAAATGGATTGTGGCGGCAATTGATAGCGGTTGACTAAGTCCGCGATCGTCTTCGCTTCACGCGCATCTACGTGTTCGCCATTGAGTGAAATCTTCACGCTCCGCAAAGGGCCTGGTCCCAATCTTTCCAAACCGGTTCGAGGCCGCGACGACGAAGGACGGCGGCGATTTCGGCTGGCGAACGTTCGTCGCTAATCTCAAATTGGCCGGTAGCGAGTTGGTCTTCGCCATCCTGGTATTCGGGCGCGACGATGCGTCCGCGTACAGTGCGATGCAAATGTTCGCGGCCTTGCCGGGTATAACCGCCGGGCTCGGTGTGGCTGCCGGCGCTCATCATCGTTACCCCGATTAACGAGAGGGAGTCCCGCAGCGGCGCGCGCTCGCGCGTGCTGAGCACGATGCCGAGGTGCGGGAAAGTAATCCGCAAAGCGCAAACCAATTGCGCTAGTTCGCGGTCGGTCATCGAAAAAAGCGGACGAAATCCGCCAGCTGCCGGGCGCAATCGGGGCAGGCTCACGGTGATTTGCGCCTGCCAACAGTGTTTGAATAAATGTTCCAAGTGCGCGGCGAGCGCGATCGTTTCATCCTGCCAACGCGATAGACCGACGAGCGCACCAATACCGAGCCGGCGAAACCCCGCCGCGTACCCCCGCTCGGCGCAATCGAGTCGAAAATTGAAATCGCGTTTCGGCCCGGCGGTGTGCATTTCGGCATAGACACCGCGATTATACGTCTCCTGATAAACGACGAGCCCTTCGGCGCCAGCCTCGACAATCGGCACATAGTCATCCATCTCCATCGGGCCCACCTCGATGGAAATCGACGAAAAATCCGGGGCGATGCCCCGCACGCATTCAGCCAAGTAGTCGCGGCTCACAAATTTTGGATGCTCGCCTGCGACGAGAAGGATCTGACGGAAGCCCTGACGCGCGAGATGCTGCGCTTCGGCAATCACTTCATCCATGTCGAGCGTAACGCGAAGGATCGGATTATCACGTGAAAAGCCGCAATACCGGCAATTGTTGATGCATTCGTTCGAAAGATAAAGCGGCGCGAACAGCCGCATCGTACGTCCAAAATTTTGCAGAGTGAGGGAGCGCGAAGTCTGCGCCATCGCTTCGAGTTCCTGATCGGATTTCGGGGCGATCAGGCGCTCGAAACGTTGAACGACCTCCGATTTCCTCAAAGCCAAATTGTCCAGGGTTTCGACGAACGACATCAGAGTAATTTCGTGCCCAGGCCAGCGTTCGCAAACGCCAATCCATACTTTGCCTTAGAAAAGTCATTAAAACCATTCCGTGGTTCAGAAGCCGCCTCTTATTACCTTACGCGTACAAAAAAGCGGCGTCCGTTGTTCCGGACGCCGCTGTAGTAAATGCTTTGTCGCTGCTTAGAAGGCGAAATTCACGCCGGTGCGGACCATGCCGAAGTTGTTGTGCGAACCATCCACAAAATTCCAGCTGAAGTCACTGACCCAGCCGATATGCGGGGTGACACGCACTTCCAAGCCGCCGCCGACCTGGCCCATTGCGCGCGTCTCGCTGTCTGTATGACCAACCGTCTGAAAAATGTCGAAGCCCTCGCCCCCTTGGGCGATGGTTCCTCCTTCGCGCTCCCACCGATTGATCGTCCTCTGGCCGCCACCAAAGATGGCGCCGCCGCCGCCAAAGATGTAAGGTGAAAAGCGGGTGCAGTGGATCGGATAACGCAGGGTCAATGTACCCAGTACGGCACCGACCACGTTGTTCTCATTGTGAAAAGTGCGCGAAAAGATTCCGTCGCTTAAATCGACAAAGACATCTTCGCGCGCCTGTCTGGCATCAACAGCCCAGCCTTCGATTCCAACACCGAAATAACGGTGGAAGAAGTATTTGAAGTCCATACCACCGCCCCAGGCGTGGTCGGCCTCGAGATAGGTGTCATCTTTCCAGTCGTTTGAGGTGAAAACATAGGTTCCCCACAGACTGACGTTAAACTCGTTATCGGCGTACCACTCCGGGCACGGAGGAGGAGCTACCTGCTTCATTTCCTTCCCGGAATAGCTCTCTCCGGCAAAAGCGACCGAAGCGATCACCCCGAACCCTAACAGGCATACCACTAATCTTTTCATTATTTCTCCTTTGGTTAAGTTTCCTTTTACCCTCCAAACATTTTGGAACGTCAAGTCAATAACGAATTTCGCTCCTTGTCTGGATGCCGCGAGTCTGTGCCGGGCTGCCGAGGATTGCAAGTCTTTTTTAACGCGCCTTAGGGCTTCAGTTCCACTCCGGTATTCGCGTCCCTAATGAGAAATTTCTCATGGTGAAACGTCGGGTCGCCGCGAAACATTAGACGACCTGCGTACCGGCGCTCCAGCTCCACCAGCAGTTCTTCGTCTTCCTCCTTTAATCGCTTCAAAACGTCGGGGTTCAGGATCACCCGAATCTCGTGGATGCTGTCCTGATACTTGCGCATGACGGTATTGAGAGTCCGGTGCAATTCCACGCTGGTGGTCATGGAGGTTTTCACAACGCCGCGCCCACCGCAGTAGGGGCAGTTCTGGTAAATTGTTTCGCTGAGGCTCTCCTGTGCCCGTTGGCGAGTCATTTCCATCAGGCCAAGCTGTGAAATGGGAAGCACATGGGTCCTGGCTTTGTCGCGCTTCAGCCGTTCCTTCGTTAAGTTGTAAACCGCCTGCTGATCTCTGCGGCTCTTCATGTCGATGAAATCAGCAATGATCAATCCCCCAATGTTGCGTAATCGAAGCTGGCGCGCGATTTCGTCCGCCGCTTCGAGATTGGTTTGGAGAATCGTTTTCTCGACGTCGCGCCCGCCTTTGTTCAGGCCCGTGTTCACGTCCACCGCCACGAGCGCTTCGGTTTCGTCGATCACAATGTAGCCGCCGCATTTCAGCCAGACCTGGCGATGAAAGGCGTCGTCGATTCCGCGCGCGCCGGGAAATCTGGCTAATCATTTCGACCATCCGCTCCGTTGATGTGCGATCATCGCAAACAACCTCGTCGATTTCTTCGGTGAGAAAATCGCGCACGGTTCGCTCAACCAGGTCAGGCTCCTCGAAGAGACGGCAAGGAGCGGGGTTCTCACGAATGGCCTGCTCGACTTTGGCCCACTGATCGAGAAGGAAACGCAAATCGCGCACGAAGTATCTTGCGCGCTGGTCTTCGCCTACGGTGCGAATGATCACGCCGACGCCTTCGGGCATGTCCAGCTCACGCAGAATCTTGCGGAGCCGCTCGCGTTCTTTGGGGCTCTCGATTTTTCGCGAGATGCCGCTGCGATCACTAAATGGCATCAGAACCAGGTAGCGCCCGGCAAAACTGAGATTGGTTGTCACCCTGGGCCCCTTCGTGCCGATCGGACCCTTGGTGACCTGCACAATTACATCCGAGCCCACTGGATAAATGGTCGGTATGTCTTTTACGGTGATCCGTTTTCGGGGCCGCTTGTTCGTACGCCGATCGATTTCTTCAATGCCGCTGTCAAGCGCGGCCGGAATTGCATCCCAAAAATGAAGGAATGCGTTCTTTTCGAAGCCGATGTCAACAAACATCGCCTTCAAGCCCATCTCGATGTTTTTGACTTTGCCCTTGTAAATGCCGCCGACGATGTTCCGCGAGGTCTTACGCTCGACGCTATATTCCTCGAGCCGGCCATTCTCGAGCAACGCGACGCGAGACTCGAGTTTTTCTACACTGAGTATGAGCTTGTTCCCCGTCTTGCGGGAACGAAGCCCCAAAATCTTTCTTACCTTGTCTATCATAAAATTGAAGAGGTTGAGCGGTCATAAGCCAAACTGTCGACTCCTGCCGCAGTGTTTCTGACCGATGGTTCATCGTGTTGTTCCGCGCCGGCGGCTCGGCGGCTGGGGCGCCGGCACAGGCGCCGGTCGCGGGTGCATTCCAAAGAGTCGTTGGAAAAAGTTGCGGGGAGCCTGGGGCGCAGCCGGAACAGCGCGGGCTACAGGGGCGGTGCCTCGCCGCCGGACTTGTCCTTGCGAGTCTGCTTCCGGTTCGACATCAGGCGCCGCGTCCGAACTCGCCATCTGCGCAGTCGCGTTTTGCGACTCGTCGGCATTTTCTTCGTCCTCGCCTCCGAGATTTCCTCCCGCATCATGGTAGGTCACGTCCTTGATCATCTGGAAGGGATTGGCCTTATATGCGGGCGAGAGCCAGGCAACCTTCATGTCGAACTTGCCTTCGTCGAGTGCGAGCGCGCGCTCCAAAATTCTGGTGGCGATTGGGCCAGCGACGCTGCCGCCATGCTCGCCACCCTGCACCATCACTGCAACGACATACTTCGGATGCTCAAATGGCGCGAAACAAGCAAACCATGCAACAGTATCCTTGTGGCCGCGGTCGGTGGCCTGAGCAGTGCCTGTTTTGCCAGCAACTTGGGTCCCTTTCAAACGCGCCCTGCCACCAGTTCCTCCGTCTTCGTTAACAACCTTCCAAAGGCCTTTGCGCACGAGCTCGATTTTGTCAGGCGAGAGTTCCTGGCGTAAATCAGATCGCACTCGCGGCGTCTGTGACACTGCGACGTTGCCATGCTCGTCCAGCACAGGAGAACCATCTTGCTTCAAGACCCTGTCAACCAGCCGTGGATAATAGCACACGCCGCCGTTAGCAATGGCCACGTAGGCCATTGCTAATTGAAGTGGCGAAACAAGTGTGTAGCCCTGGCCGATTGAAACGTTCGCCGTCTGGGCTTGTGACCACCTTTCCTGCGGATGATGGATTTGCATCCACTCCGGTCCTGGCATATTGCCGGTTTGTTCGCCCGTAAGTTGCAGGCCCGATTCCTCGCCAATGCCTAACATTTTGCCAGCGGCGTCAATCGACTGAATGCCAGCTGCGTTGCCATACTGATAGAAAAACGAGTCGCACGAGACCTTGATCGCATCGGCCAGCCCTATTGTGCCGTGCGTGTAATGTTTCTCGGCCACCCAGCATTGGAAAAAGTGGTCGCCGTAACTCACGCCCCCGCCGCAGTTGTAATGCGCGTTTGCGAGATTTCGACGCAATCCAGCAAGTGACGTGATGAGCTTGAATGTTGATCCCGGCGGCAATGCGCTGATCGCCCGATTGACTAATGGATCGCCCTCGTCTTTTTGCAGTGCTTTCCAATTCTTCGCGTTGATGCTCGGGATAAAAGTATTCGGATCGAACGATGGAACAGAAGCCATCGCCAAAACGTTGCCATTGTTTGGATCGACCACGACCGCTCCGGCCCGGCTCACTGCGCGCAGCGCTTCTTCTGCAATCGCCTGAATGCGCGCATCGATGGTCAGGAAAACGTTGGCGCCTTGTTGTGAAGGATCTTCGCGCAGCACACCCTCGATAGTTCCCTTGGCATTCTTGCGCAAATAACGCACACCGGGTTTTCCACGCAGGTATTCGTCCATCGTTTTTTCGATGTTCGATTTTCCTTCGACGTCCTGCTGATAGAAGGTGAACTTCCTTGCTTCCTCTTTATCGATGTCGTCAGGCATGCCGACGTAACCAAGAAGATGCGCCGCTAGCGCGCCATAAACATAAGAGCGCACCGGCTTAATGGCGATATCCACTCCGGGTAATCCAACATCGTGCTCCGAAAATTTTGCCATCGTGGGAAAATCGATGTCTTTGATATAGGAAAACGGGACCTCGGTATCGTTGCGATAGTGCCGCTCCAGCTTGCCGGCGTTGTAGTCGCGCGCCAGATCAAGCTCGTTAAGACGCGGGACGATGCCGTCATTAACAATTTTAATGATGTCCGGCTCCTTCTGATCTTTCGGCATGCCGTTGATGATCGCTCGATACTCGGTCAAGGGCGGCGAACCAAAACGTTCTCGATAACCTTTGACCATTTCCGGCAAATAAAAATCCACCTCATAACTGGCGCGGTTTTGGACAAGGGTCACGCCGTTGCGGTCTTTGATCTCGCCGCGCACTGAGGGGATGCGCACAGTGGCTTGAGAACTGCCGCGCAGCTGGGCAGTCCATTCCGCGCCATGCGCCACTTGTATCCACCAAAGCTTCAGGCTGAGCGCGCCCATACCCAGCAGCATGAGTAGCGCCAGAAATTGAATCCGCACACGCGAAGTCAAACGGCCTCTCTTCATTCGAATCGCCCCCTTTCGGGACCATACGAATAAGCTGTCATCCGTCCCATCCATTGCAGAAGCCAGAACAGGATCGGCGCCACTGCCATGGCAATGAGACCCGGCCCGCCGATTTGCCACCAAATCTCACGGGTAAAAACAAGAGAGCCGCGGCGGAATGTGATCATCAGGTATTGCGCCAAAACTATCAGTGAAGTGAAAATGCCGCCCAGAATACAATGCACTTCCCAGCGGCCGCGAGCAAAGAGCGGTCTCAGGCCGTGCATTATTCCTGCCAGCACACCGTAAAGCAGTATCGACGATCCGGTTGAGATTTCAACCTTCCCACCGATCACCTGCACGGTCAGCGCATCTAACAAAACCCCTGCATACAATGCAAGCGCGAGCATCAGGGGAAATGGCAGGGCCATTGCTCCATAGAAAACGATAACAGGCACGATATAGACGTGGGCATTGTAGAGCCATGGCAGCGCCGGAATGAAAAGCTCCGCAATCTGCGCTGCCAGTACCAAGAGTAGCAGAAGAAAAAAGAATATCATCTTCGGCCTGTCACTACGAACACATCCTCCAACTGCGAGAGATCGACCGCTGGGGTCAGTTGTGCTTGTCCATCCAACTCCCGAACACGAAAACTTTTCACAACGCCGATCAGCAAACCGGACGGAAAAACGCCGCCTACTCCGGAAGTGTAAACTTTCTGTCCGGGCTTAAGGTCAGCCTGCTTCGACAAGAAA
>QHOV01000133.1 GCA_003218885.1 Verrucomicrobiota bacterium
TCCTTCCATTGCCGCAGGTGCTCTCCGGTGAGCTCGTAGCTCTCGCCCCCGTGAAAGGCCCGTTGCGGGCCGACGTAGGCGCGCAGGCTCACGTGCGGGTCGATCGCCGGATTGATCAGCACCGCGCGCACGCTATGCTCCTCAGCCAGCCAGGTCGCATAGAATCCGCCAAGCGAGCTCCCGACTAGCGTGATTTTTTCCTTCGGGTGTCGCTCCATCTCGGCTTCCAAGACCGCCACGGCCCTGTCCGGTAGATGAGGCAATTGCGGGCAGGCAAACTCCGCTCCCTTGCCTTGCCCATCGAGGTATCGCTTCAAGAGCTGCGCCTTGGCGGATTGCGGCGAGCTGTTGAATCCGTGGAGGTAAATGATCACGCTCTCGTCGTCGGGGCCGCCCGCAATGAGAGGGAAGCGAGCAGCAGCTCGTGGATACCGCCGAACCCCCCGTTCGACATGACAAGAACCTGATCGCCGGAGTGCGCCTCGGCAACGATCGCCCCGACAAACCGCTCCAGGTCACTCTCGATGCGCGCGCGATCGCCGAGCGGCGCAAGCGCAGCTGCGACATCCCAGCCGAGGTTCGCGCTAAAGCAAAAAATCCTGTCCGCTTGCTCGAGACTGTCGGGCAGGCGGTCCTTCATCAGGCCGGCCCTCATGGTGCTGGATCGTGGCTCGAGGACGGCCAAGATGCGCGCGCTTCCCACCCGGTTTCGCAAGCCTGAAATCGTCGTCGCGATGGCCGTCGGGTGATGGGCGAAGTCATCCCAAACTGCGACACCCGCTACCGTACCCCGTAGCTCCATGCGGCGCCGGACGCTCTTGAAGCCGGCGAGGGATTTGATGGCCCGCGCCGGCTCGACGCCGGCCGCCTGCGCTGCGGCGATCGCTGCGAGCGCATTCTGTAGGTTGTGCTCGCCCTGAAGGTCCCAGCGCAGTAGCCCAGCGAGCCTGCCTCGATTGAATACTTCAAAGCGGCCCGGGCCGACCGCGCTTGCGTTCCAGCCATCAGCCACGCCAAACCGTTCTACCGAACTCCAGCAGCCGCGAGCGAGGACGCGGTCAATCGTTGGGTCGGCGCCGTTGACTATCAATTTTCCGGACCCGGGTATCGTTCTGATGAAATGGTGAAATTGCGTCTCGATCGCTGCAAGATCACGGAAGATGTCGGCATGATCGAACTCGATGTTGTTCAAAATGGCGACCTTGGACCGGTAGTGCACCATCTTGGAACGCTTATCGAAGAAGGCGGTATCGTATTCGTCGGCTTCGATCACGAAATCGGCCTGTGTTCCCACCCTGGCAGATACGCCGAAGTTGATTGGAACGCCGCCAATGAGGAACCCAGGGCTTAGCCCTGCATCCTCCAAAATCCAGGCAACCATGGAAGAAGTCGTTGTTTTTCCATGTGTCCCTGCTACTGCAAGCACCCGCCTGCCCAACAGAGTATTTTCGGCGAGCCATTGCGGGCCGGAAACGTAGCGGTCGCCCCGATCCAGTATGGATTCCATCAGCGGGTTTCCCCGGCTCACGACGTTCCCGACTACCCACACATCCGGATTCAATGCCGCTTGATCCGCGCCATACCCTACGGTCAATTCGATGCCCTCGGCTTCGAGTTGCGTGCTCATCGGCGGGTAGACATTGGCGTCGCATCCGGTAACCCGGTGGCCGGCAGTCTTGGCGATCGTGGCAATGCCACCCATGAAAGTACCGCAAACGCCGAGTATATGGATGTGCACGGGACGGGCAGGCACGCCAGGGCGGGGCGCCCAGCCAAAAAAGGGAATGATTCTAGCCTACTTCGCCGCGTTTTCCGGCTGCGGTATCATGGCCCGACTCCCGCCTGCCTTTCTCAATGCCGAAAGAAAGCAAGTTCAAGCAGCAGATGCGCGCGCGTATCGCTGCGGCCGCCGCGCGAATGATGGCCGAAGATGGGCTCGATGATTTTGCCCTCGCCAAACGCAAAGCCGCTCGCCAGCTGGGTGCGGAGGACACCCAGTGGCTTCCGAAAAACGAGGAAATCGAGGTGGAGCTGCGAGCGTACCAGTCCCTTTACCAAGGGGAGGAGCAACGCGAACGCATCCACTACTTGCGCGAGCGAGCGCTCGAGGCAATGCGCCTGCTTGAGCGGTTCCGCCCCTACTTGGCCGGTGCGGTGCTAAAGGGCACGGCTGGGCGATACAGCGAGATCGACTTGCAGCTGTTCACCGATGACGGTAAGGCGGTGGAGCTTTTCCTCCTGAGCCGCAATATTGAGTACGATATTTCCGATCAGCGCCATTACGCGGGCGACCAAGCGCGCGCCGTATCTGTCCTAAAGCTCGACTGGCAGGGCGTACCAGTCAATCTGGCGATCTATGGCCTGAAGGAAGAACGCGGCACGCTGAAGACAACGCTGGCCGGGCGACCGATCGAGCGCGCTGGGATTCAAGCCGTCACGCAACTTCTGTCCCACGGGTGTAGCTGAACGGCCGGTTTACTTTCCAACGGATCTTGCCGCAAGAAGAACCTGGAGAATACGCGCCTCCGAGCGGATTTACGGGCTCCTCGCGCCGAAGACGTGTCGCGAACAGCGCTGAAATACGGATAACGTCGCTCTATTTGGCAATAACTACTTTTATCGTACTGGATTCAGCCGCAGGGCTAATTTCACGCTCCTGGTCCGTCTTCGCTGCTCGTCGATCTTGAGTTATGATGCATCGGTTTTCGCGCCGCAAAGGGCCTCTCATTTGTATTCGAACTGCGGCGAACGCTGGACAATTTCGGACATCGGCTTCAAACTTCACCTATGTCCAAGCCAAAACGCGCATTGGGCCTAAGCTCGCGGACGCCAAGAAGAATCCTGATCATTCACGGCCCCAATCTGGACATGCTGGGTGCTCGTGAGCCTAGCATCTACGGAAAGGAATCCCTTGCCGGGATCAACGAGAGGCTCGCTCGCATCGCCAAACGCGAGGGGGCTGCCCTGGAGACTTTTCAAAGCAACCATGAGGGAGCTTTGATAGAACGCGTGCATCGAGCCAAGAAGCAGCGAATTTCCTGGATCATCGTCAATCCCGGGGGGCTGACTCACACAAGCGTGGCGTTACGCGACGCTTTGGCAGCGGTCGCGATTCCGTTTCTCGAGGTACATCTGTCGAACATCTACTCCAGAGAGCCGTTCCGGCGCCATTCGTACTTTTCCGACCTCGCGGTGGGTACGATCTGCGGACTAGGCAGCCGGGCGTACGAGTTCGCGCTGCAGTTCGCCTTGCACTCAAACTGAGAGCTTGGTTCGGGGTCGCTTGCGAGAACTCCGAAACCACGCGGGAACGGGCTGCGTGCCCGAACCGGAAGGAGGCCCGTATGGATTTGCGAAAACTGAAAAAGCTTATCGACCTCGTCGAAGAGTCGGGAATTGCCGAACTGGAGGTCACGGAGGGCGAGGAGAAGGTCAAGATCGTGAAAGGCGGTTCAAGCGGAAAAGAGGTCGTTGTCCTTTCCCCGTCCGCCCCGGCGGCGAGCCCGCCCGCAGCTGAAGCAGTGACCGCGCTGGCAGCCGCGGCCCCTGCCTCCACACAGAGGGAGGCGCCGACATCACTCGAAGGGCATATCGTCAAGTCGCCGATGGTTGGCACTTTCTACCGGTCGGGTTCCCCCGGCGCAAAGCCCTTCGTCGAGGTTGGAGATACGGTCAAGGCGGGACAGGCCATCTGCATC